>SXHS01000346.1 GCA_005773145.1 Planctomycetaceae bacterium
CAGCCGTAGCGTTGTTCCCAGGCCGCGCGCATCTCCGCGATGTGAGCGTCGCTGGGGAGACGTTGCTCCCGTTGTGCGTCGGAAAACTCCTGAGTGAATTGCTTCAGGGACGGCGTCACTTCGTCCAGCGATTCCTCGTCGAGGTGATCGATAAACAGGACGCCATTGAGATGATCGATCTCGTGCTGGACCACTCGGGCAAACATACCGTCAATACGTTGCTCGAATTCGTCTCCGGACAGCTCAAAGGCATGCAGGATGACCTCCTCAGGTCGCCGCACGTTTGCATAGACACCAGGCAAGCTCAGGCAGCCCTCTTGCTTTTCTCGGGTTCCACGAGGAAGGCGTAGGACCGGATTCAAGAATACGCGTTCTTCCCCCTCGTGGGGATTTCCCGCAAGGTTCATCACGAACATCCGTAGCGGCAGATCGATTTGATTGGCGGCCAAACCAATCCCCTCAGCTTCGTACATCAACTGGAACATGCGGCTGGCGACTTCTCGCAGGTCTCGGTCGACCCGTTGAATGGTACAGGAGCGATAGCGCAAGGTTGGATGCGGATACTTGATGATGCTGATTTCGTTCGGTGGCCTAATCACAGGGGATCTCTTCCAGGAAAGTTTACGTAAAGGAGTGGGGGAACGTCGCGCACTCCGAGACACATTATAAGGTGATGAGGGTCGGCAAGTTGACCCCCAGCAGCCCTCAGCCTAGACTGAAGCCCTAATCGGCGTGCCGCCCAGCTGCGACACCCGGGGAGGTCGCCGGACGGGAAGAGGATACTCATGCCACGCATCGGTTGGATCACCGATATTCACCTGAACTTCTTGGAACCGCCCCAGTTTACCCATTGGCTCAAGTCGCTGAGAGCCGAGGGCCTGGATGCCCTGTTGGTCGGCGGTGACATTAGCGAAGCACTATCCGTGGTGGACTGGCTGATCCGACTGGACGAGGCCTTGCGCGTCCCCATCTATTTTGTGCTCGGCAATCATGATTTCTATCATGGCGGCATTGAGTTGGTGCGCAGCCGCGTCCGCCAACTCGGCCGCCAGCATCCGCGGCTCTGCTTCCTGACGGAAAGTCCCCCCGTGGCCCTGACGCCTGAGATTGGGCTGGTGGGCCATGACGGCTGGGCGGATGGAAGGGTCGGTGACTATCAGCGATCCTACGTGATGATGAACGATTATCGGTTGATCGAGGAGCTGGCGGGCTGGACCAAATTAGAGCGTTGGTCGTTGCTCAAGTCCCTTGGGGACGCTGCGGCGGCGCACATCAGTCGCGTGCTACCTGAAGCCTTGCGGCGGTTTTCGTCGGTCTACCTGCTGACCCACGTCCCACCACTGCGCGAGGCCTGTTGGTACGAAGGGGCCATATCGGATGACGAGTGGGCGCCCCACTTTACCTGCCAGGCGATGGGGGACGCGATTCTATCCGTCATGCGAGACCATCCCACGAAACGGTTGACCGTACTCTGCGGGCACACGCACAGCCCGGGCGAAGCGACTCCCTTGCCGAATGTGCGAATCCTCACCGGAGCCGCCAAATACGGCGAACCGGCCATTCCCCAGATTTTCCAATTGCCGCCGGGAGTGGCCGAGCCCCAGGCACGCCGAACGCCGGAATCATGAACATGCGACTGGCGATCTGCAACGAGACGTTTCGTGAATGGGAATCGGAGCGGGCCTTTGCCACCGCGCGACAGCTGGGCTATGAGGGAATCGAATTCGCGCCCTTCACTTTGGGCGCAGACGCGTCAGCCATCAGCCGACCGCAACGCGAGCTGGTTCGACGCCAGCTGGCCAGTGCAGGGCTGGATGCGGTCGGCCTGCATTGGCTGTTGGCCGGCACCGACGGGTACTATTTAACTTCACCTGAGGTTGCCGTGCGGCGTAGAACGTCCGCGTACCTGGGTCAATTAGCCGAGCTATGCCGCGACCTGGGCGGAAACATCATGGTGCTCGGCTCCCCCGCGCAGCGCAATCTGCTCCCTGGTATCGCGCACGATCAGGCGGTTGACTTCGCGGCCGACGTGTTACGGAAAGCGGTCCCGACCTTGGAGGCCTACCAAGTAACCCTGGCAGTTGAGCCGCTGGGACCTCAAGAGGGCAATTTCCTGAACACGACGGCCGCCGGGATCGATTTGGTCCAACGGGTGAACAACCCCCAAGTTCAACTGCACTTGGACGTCAAAGCCATGTGCAGCGAAGGGCAACCGCTGTCCGAATTGATCCGCCAAGGCGCTCCCTACCTTGCGCATTTTCACGTCAATGATCCGAACTTGCGGGGGCCGGGCATGGGGGAGGTGGATTTCATGCCAATCCTGCAAGCCCTTCACGATGTCGGTTATGAGCGATGGCTATCCGTTGAGGTGTTCGACTATGAGCCAGGGGTCGAAGCCCTCGCCTCGGAAAGCATCCGCACGCTCCGGCAATGCCTGGGCCAGATCGCGGCCCGGCAATAGTCGGCGGGTATCAGCTCAACCAGCGTATCGCGTCAGTGAAGCATGCAGCTGGGCCGACTGTTGCACCGTCCACCACGTGCGGAAGCGGTCCAGCCCTTGCGACATGTGAGCCAGTTCGTATTCGAGCAGGATCTTGAGGGCCGAACCCTGTTCCTCGTCGACCCGACCATCATCGGACACGTCTTCGAGCCATTCGCGCAACCGCTGCGCAGCCGATTCATGATCGTTGATCGCCCCCAGCTTTTCCTGAATGTCACGCATGGCGAGATAGGCACCCTCGCGGAAGGAGGAATCGTACGCCCCCACCAGCAACTCCATGGCATACCGCAATTTCTTACCCTTGATGCGAATCTGGTGCAGGGTCTCGATATCGTCCCACGGCTCGCTCGCCAGTGCGAAGAATTTATCAATCAAGCGGCGCAGGATGCGGGGTGCTGCTTCCGCCAACAGCGGCTCAGGTCCAGGTTCCCTCCAGCTGACCTCGGCGATCGTATGGCGCATGCGCCGCACGAACTGTCGCTTTCGTAGACGGCGCAATTGCTTCACAAGCGGGGCTTGCGCGGCCTGACGATGGCGCATGAGCAGCGGTTGAAGGACGGCGGCCGCCTGCCGGACCTGCGGATCACCCTGGGACTCCCAACGCTGGGCCAGCACATCCAAATCGCGGGCATCACCCGCAGCCCGGCGCACATGCCGCAGCTTCCGGGTCAGCCATTTGCGTCGTCGAGCCGGTATCAAGTCACGAAACATTTCCACCGCAGCGACGGCTCGGCGTGTTGCCACGCGCAGCTGATGGACGTACTCGACATTGTCCGCCGGCGCATGCATTGCCGCGCGCACGAGGTGACGCGGCACCAGCGGCAAACGTTGCTGCAAAGCAGCGCGGGCCACGGCAGAAAGGGGCGAGTTTTGGTCCACACCGCCCAACCACTTGCCACGCCCTTTGATGTGCCCACGATTTGACTTGCCAGCGCGACCCATGATGGACCCTTCGTCATTCTCTCGGACACGCGTTAGTGCGCGCCCGTGCCATCCTGAGACTGAGCGTGTATCCATACCTCCTTGTTGAACACCTTTTCAAACATCGCCACGCGACGGCGTGCCGCCCATAAATCCACTTCCGGATCGCCGTCGGCTTGCACAGCCATCCGAATTTTGTAGCCGTCGACATCTAGCTGTACCGATCGCACCGTCTGGTTGTGACTGCGATCCAGCGCGACCGCCAGCCGCAGTATGGCGACCATCTGCCGCACACGCTGCTGCTCATCCGCTGAAAGGTGCCGAAAGTTCGCATGCTTTCGTTTCGGCTTGGCTCCACGATGGTAGCGGGCCACGTTGGCGATGAGTTCCAGTTCGTGACGGCGGTATCCGGGCAATTGGCTGTTCAGAATCAATTGATACGAATGTTTATGATGTTGCTGATAATTGATCAAATAGCCGACATCCTGCAGCATGGCGGCCGCTTGGAGAATCGCCTGGTCTTGTGGGCATAACTCCAAGGGTTCAGCCAATTGGGTGAAGATCTGCTCAGCCAGAAAAGCGACGTGTTGGGAATGAGCCCAATCCGCGCCGCAGCTGGAAGCAAATCGCTTGATCGCTTCTTGTTGGTGTTCCGTATCCCCCACGGTTGGGCAAAGCCGGTCCAACATCGTGTATAGGAGACCGTCGCGAACTCCTCCCGTGTGCACTTGCAGAATGTTGACTTTGAGATGTTTCATGATACGGTCGATCACTGCCAGGCCGGCAATGATGATATCCGCGCGATCGGCGGAGAGCCCCGGTACATTGCGTCGCTGCTTGGGGCTGAAGCTGCGCAAGCGATCGAGGATGTGCCGTACCTGGGCACGGGTCGTTCGATATCCCCAGAGCATGGTACTGGGCTGGCCTTTGCTGGCCATCAATACGGAGGCCATGCTGGTGAAAGTCCCACCAGTCCCAAACAATACCTGCGGCACGAAGGGGGGAGACTTGAGTTTTTTCTTTAAGGTTCGGTCGATATGCTGCAGCATGTAGTCGTAGTCATCGCCGAATAATCGAGCCGAAGTTCCGTACATTTCGGTGAGTCGCACCGCCCCCAAGGGAGTTGAACAGATTGCCTCGATGTGATTCCCGGATGCCAAGACCAATTCGGTACTGCCCCCGCCGATATCCGCCACGGCGATATTGCGGTCGGCGACCTCATAGGCACGTTGCACGCTAAGAAAAGCGTACTTCGCTTCCTGCTCGGCACTGATCACCTCGACTTCCAGCCCTGTTTCTTCGCGTACAACCTGGCAAAACTCCTCACCGTTCTCGGCCTCGCGTACCGCACAGGTGGCGATGGTTCGCAGGTGTGTTGCCTGTTGACCTTCCGCCAATTTCTTGAACCGTCGGAGGGCGGCCAGGCTGGCTTGTACCGATTCGGAGTCGAGCCTTCGAGTGGAATCGAGAGAGCGGGCCAATCGAGTGGAGGCGCGTTCCTCATCCAGTACGCGAAAGTGCCCACCCGGTGCAGGCTGAGCCACCACCAGGCGAATACTGTTGGACCCGATATCGATGGCGGCCAAGCGGTCGTTTGGGGCTGCTTCTCCAGCGGTTGGAACGCTCCCCATGACCGTTTCGGTTGTCATATTGCCACCTTTGCCGCTTCGAGGCCCGGCCCCCCGACACACCGGGTACAATCGGCACGAGCCAACCGTCCCCGGCGCCCCCCGCACACAGCCGACATACGCAACTGCAAGCTACATTTTTGGGGGAGAGGCGCACGGATCGGGGTGAGGCCCTCCCCATGGTAGCCCGAAAAGCAGTCACAGTCCACCGACGAAACACTGTTATGGACGACGTCAACTAAGACGCCGAGGCGAACATCGGGCACCCGCTGCATCGCACTGTCCGCCAGGCGGGTGGACCACCTGGCAACTCCCCAGACGGGCGGAGTCCGGTACAATGGCAACGAGCATGAATCCGACCAACGCACCCGTCGAACACTTTATCAATCGCGAGCTCAGCTGGCTCGAATTCAACGCGCGCGTGCTGGAGGAGGCTCAGGATCCGGGCAATCCGCTGTTGGAACGGCTCAAATTCTTGGCCATCTTCAGTTCTAACTTGGATGAGTTTTTCATGGTGCGCGTGGCGGGCTTGCGTGAGCAGGCTTTTGGTGAATGCGTGCCGCAGGATGTTAATCCGGACGGGCTCAAAGCCTTACCTCAATTGCAGTTGATTGCGCGTCGAACCAAGGAGTTGGTGGCGGCCCAATATCGATGTTGGAACGAACAGGTGCTCCCGGCGTTGGCCGAGCAAGGCATCCGAATCCTGCCCTATATCGAGTTGAGACGCAACAAGGGAATGCGGCGCTACTTCGAGGAAACGATTCTTCCCATTCTGACGCCGACGGCGATCGACCCGAGCCATCCTCGTCCCCGTTACCAAAACCGCGGGCTCTATTTGGCCGCCCTGCTGCGGCGCATGTCGGGGAAGGGACCGCGTCATATGTACTCCGTGGTGCATTTGCCACAGGTCCTGCCGCGACTCGTCCCTGTCCCCAATCAGCCTCTGCATTTCATTTGGCTGGAGGACTTGATTGCCGACAAGCTGCCCGACTTATATGGCGGGTTTCGTCCAGAGTGTTCTGCCCTATTTCGCATCACTCGCGATAGCGATATTGATCTGATCCAACAAGAATCGGACGATATGCTGCGTTTGATCGAGGAGCGACTTAAAGAGCGTCGTCGTGCGGATGCGGTGCGACTGGAAGTCACGGAGGGAGCGAACGACGATCTGCTGGAAGTGATTTTGGAGCGGGAGCAGCTACGGGGTCTGGCTGATAAAGATCTGGAGGGATATTCCGAAATCTATCGAGTTGGCGGACCTCTCGACCTGACGGGGCTGCTGACATTGCTGAAGCTGCCAAACCTGGAAGGCTTGCGCGACGCACCGTTTCGACCGCGACTGCCGCGGGGACTGCGACGCCCAGGGGTGGATCTATTTGCGGCGATTGCTCGACGCGACGTACTGTTACACCATCCGTTCGAATCCTTTGGCCCGGTGGTGGAGTTTATTCAGCGGGCCGCCCAGGATCCTCAGGTCTTGGCCATTAAACAGACGCTCTATCGTACCAGCGGTGATTCGCCGATTGTGCGGGCCTTGATGGAGGCCGCTGAGCGGGGCAAACACGTGACCGCCCTGGTGGAACTGCAGGCCCGCTTCGATGAGGAGGCCAATGTTAGCTGGGCGCGGCTCATGGAACGTGCGGGGGTGCACGTCGTCTATGGGTTCATGGATCTGAAAACCCACTGCAAAGTATCCCTAGTCGTCCGACAAGAAGGGGATTCCGTGCGGCGTTATGTCCATTTGGGGACCGGGAATTACAACCCGGCGACGGCCCTGGTCTACACCGACATGGGGCTGTTCACCGCCGACCCCGACTTGGCCACCGATGTATCGGCCCTGTTCAATCTCCTGACCGGTTACTCACAGGGCCATCATTGGCGCAAACTAGTCGTTGCGCCCCAAGATCTGCATCGTCGCACCGTCGCCTTGATTGACGCACAGACCACCCAGGCCAGCAAAGGGAAGCCTGCCCGCATCTTCGCCAAGCTGAATTCGCTGGTGGATGCTCAGGTGATCGAAGCGTTGTATCGCGCCGGTCAAGCAGGAGTTTCGATTGATCTTGTGATTCGCGGCATCTGCTGCCTGCGTCCCGGTATTCCAGGGGTCTCGGAAAACATTCGCGTGCGCAGCATTGTGGACCGTTTCCTCGAGCACAGCCGCGTCATGGTCTTCGGGCCCGATGAGTCGGCGAAGATTTTTCTCTCCAGCGCCGATTGGATGCCTCGCAATTTTTATCGTCGCGTGGAGGTCATGTACCCAATCAGCTCCCCGCAATTGCAAAAGCGCATCCTTAAGGAGATTGTTCCTGCTTACCTTCGAGACAACGTGCATTCGCGATTGCTGCTTGCCAATGGTCAGTACAAGTACGCCAAGCGATCGCCGGAGGAGCCCACCTATCGATGCCAGGAAGAGTTGCTCAAACTACCCGCCGACTTGGCGTTAACTCCAAGCCAGCTCCCGGCCTCTTCCGTATCGCCACCGGGGGACGGTAAAACACGCAGGCCCCGCAAACGGTCAACCAAGTTGCCAAAGGCCCGGTGATGCGACGCCTGATCCTGCTTCGACATGCCAAGAGTTCCTGGGCGGATTCGGGACAAACCGACCATCAACGGCCGCTCAACACGCGCGGCCGGCATGATGCGCCGCTCATGGCTCAGCGCCTCGTCCAATGCGGATGGGAACCACAATGGGTCTTGTGCAGTGACGCGGCACGCACTCGGGAGACGTGGCAACTGATGGCCGACACCTGGAGCACATCGCCAACCGTGAGTTATAGCCATTCGCTGTATCTCGGCGGACTAAAGCCGTTATCACGCGAGCTCTCAACAGTTCCGGAAGACGTCCAAACGGTGTTGGCCATTGGCCACAATCCAGGCTGGGAGGAGGCCACGAGTTGGCTCAGCGGAATTCCCACCGAAATGACCACGGCAAACGCCGCCCTGTTGGAACGTGATCACGAACATTGGTTCGACGCGCTAAGATCGCCAAGCAGTTGGCGACTCTGTGACGTGCTTCGCCCCAAGGAACACTAAACTAGAAGGCATCCCCGTCGTCCACTGTTTCCGCGCCATTACGCGTTCCCATCGCCCGCCAAACGGCCAGGTCCACGCCATCGCTGACCGTGGTGACATGCCCGTCCCCAAAGACGACATTGACCAGCCCGGAGTGGCTACTGCGGGCTGAGATGATGGCGTGCTCCCCGGGCGTATCCGGTATCGAGCTCCAATTGCCACAATCCTGGCCGGACCAATTCGGGGGCGCCACATGGTTGTATTGTGTCGAGTCATATCCAGCAAACGGCCAACCATTGGAATAGTCGCTGCTGGACCCGGTACGGCCCCATCTTCCGGGCGCCGTGAAATTAAATGGATCGATTTTCGCTTTATAGCCCAGACAATCTTGGAACATCACATCGCGCGTGGGGGGCGGCACGCTGTGCGAGCGGCGTTGCATGGTGACAATGTCCGTTTTCGTCGGCAGTTGTCGACTCGGATCCAAATCACTCCCTTTGTCCCGCTCGCTGAAGAACACGGTTTTCGACACACCATCGGTGAACTCTTGGGCGCGCACGCCGCGTCCTGCCGTGAAGGCACCGTTTCCCAACACTGGTAAACCGTCCGCAACACTATCGAAGCTCGTCTGCTGGTAGTCCGAATTGGCGCCTCCATAGGGCGTGGATCCACCAAAATTGCAGCGATAGTTATTCTCCGAAATCACGCGACCGGTATTCTTGTCGCTGGGGCATATAAACAGCGACTCCGCCTGTGCGTAGGCTTGGTAGTTCAAGTTGTACGGCGCTCCCCCCGAGGTCATCCGCTTCGATTGGGCTCGCTGGAAATCGATCATGTCGTAAATTACTTGGCTCTCCATGTAGGGCAGAATCCTCACGTGTACGGAGTAGAAACCCGTCTTCTCGCCGGTGGCAGCCGTCTGGTCGACGCCATTATGACTGGTATAAGAGACCTGCGGCTGTCCTCGGTGTACCCAGTCGGGGAACAGGCGACCGGGCGGAAACTGCTGTTGAGCGCTCTCGAAGTTTGTCGTTGCCAGCCCGATTTGCTTGAGACTGTTCGCACATTGTCCGCGCCGAGCCGCTTCGCGGGCTGCCTGAACGGCGGGCAATAACAATGCGATCAATATGCCGATAATCGCGATCACAACCAGTAGTTCGACCAAGGTGAACCCGTTGAGTCGACGTCTGGCGAAGAGAGCCCCGTTGTCCATGACAACACCTCACCAATCTTCACTTTGTGGAATCACTTCGATTACTCCTGACAAACGCCACCTATCCGGACCTTCGATTTCTATGCGCTATGAACAGCAAACTGGCAAAGACTCCAGTCGCCAGCAAGCCAGCGTGCGGCTCCGGTACCGACTGCCCCACGGAGCCGTGAATCGTGGCGCCGTAACCCAATTGCAGAATCGCAAAATCCGCCCCGTTGACCTGACCATCCGAGTTGAAGTCGCCGTCTTCCCATATCGCGTTCTGCGTGCCGTAATGAACTTGCAGCGCGGCGAAATCACTCCCCCCGACCACCCCATCCAAGGTTGCGTCGCCAGACAGGGCCACCAGCCCGCTAAGATCTAGCGTCATGGGCAGATTCTGTGTCTCGCCGGGGAGGTTCTGGTCAGAAACGGCTAGGATTAGCTGGCTACTGAGTCGTCCATACAGATCCGTGCGCATGGTCAGATCGAAAGAAGCAGAACTCCCTGCCAACAGATTCGACAGGGTCGTTGCATTGGTCAAGAATCCCGCTCCATTCGTGAATTGCACCGCGTCGATGTCCAGGGCCGCCGTGTATCCCGCCGTGGCAATGCGATTGTGGATCGCCGCTGATACGGTCGGTTCTGACGATACGTACTCGGCAAAGCCAAAATCAACGCTAAGCCCAGTCACATCGGCGACGGCATTCCATGAAGGCTTGGCGTGATCCCACACGGAATATGTGACCGTGTCGGCGAAATCGGCCGTGGCGGCGCCCTCGCTGGTCGCCTGGACTTCAATCTGTCCGCTACGCGCCCCAGCGGATCCTGTCTGCAGATTGACGGCATGAATGTTTCCAGTCGCCAGAGGCATCGCCAAACCGCCGATACTGCCCGTCAGGTCACCGGTCACAGTCCCCGCGTAATCCAATTCATCGGCGCCCAACGCATGCACGACCGGAGCAGAATTCTGGACAGTGACGAGCAGCGACACGGGCGTTCCCACCAACACCTGATTCGGCACCGCCGTCTGCTGAACCAACATGCGTGCTGGCAGTTGGTAATCGGCCACAACCGGAAGGTGGTCGGACGCATTGGCAATGGCGGTCAGAAGCGACAGGGGCAATGCCGTGTTGGACGCCGTGTCGAGAGCCCCGTTGAGTGTGTGCGTACCATTATTGCCGAAGGCATGGTACGAGCCGTTGATGATGGCGAGCCCCTCCTGATCGAGCAACTCCGAGTTGACCATCTGCCAATCGAATCGGTCGTCTATACCACCGGTGATTTGCCCACTGTAACGCGTGGTGGTGGTAGGACTCTGCGTATGCACATCACGAAATGAGCTATTGTCGTGCCAGCCTCCGACTCGGTTGACGGGATCGAAGCCTTGGCCTGGTCCCGCCCCCGGATTCGTGAGCGTGCTCCACATCGTCTCGGTGCTATTGTAGATATTGAAATCACCGCCATAGATCACATGCGTCCCCGTGGGCAGAGCATCGGCATTGGCCCGATTGCTGGCGGCCTCAACGCCGCGTCGGACCCCATCGTCAAAGTTCTGACCGGCCTTGTAGTGGGACACATAGAGATAAAAGTCTGACGTCGACGAATACCCCGTCGGTCGTAGTTGGTAGCGTGCGGTCTGTCGGGCATTGGCCGCAATGGAGACGCTTCCAACGGCGGATTGCGACATGAGCTGCACACTCTGCGTGTTGTAGATCAGTCCCGGCCTGCCGCCGCCAGACGTCTGCACGTCCAGCGTGGCTCGCGCGTACGTACCCGGCCCGTAAATGCCATTCAAAACGTCGACGATAGCCTGAGTGGTAGAAGCTGAACTGGTCTGCTCCTGTAGCGCCAAGACATCGATGGGCTTCGAGAATCCCTGTCGGGCCTCGTTGCCAATCCCCTGGAGCACGGTCCCGGTATCCGCTCGTGGCCCTCCCGCCGTGTTGTAGGTAACGACACGTAGCTGGCCCCAGACCAAGGCGGGAAACGCAAACCACACAACCATGAGCGCCCATCCCGCAACCCTGAGCAAACGACTCGGCTTTTGTTTACATCTCATATGGCATCCATTCCCATATCTGTTACGTTCCCAATCATCAACCGGAGTTCCCGGTTCGCCTTACGTTGTCGCGGCGATGTAAAAGAAGGCCGGACGCCCCTCCGCCGCGAAGCGTTGGGGACGTCCGGCCCTGGCGTCCGCTGTCCATCACAGTTGAACATCAATGCTGTCAATCAAAGCTGAACATCATGTCTAGCGAGAACGCCGGCGCCCAACGACCAGCGCCACCAGACCCAGTACCGAAGCTCCGAGCGTGGCCGGCTCGGGAACCACGGTGACCTGGGTCGAAGTTTGCGCCGCCATCGTGGCAATGCCGCTGGCCGCTTGAAACACATTTGCCAATGACCCAGAAGCAATACCCAGAGCCGATGCTGGCCCTGCGTAGAGTCCCGAAGCCAACAACAAGGGAGCGCCATACACGACCTGCTCCGTGGACAACAAACCGGTAACTCCCGGCAAGGTGCCCAGATTGCCCGGCGTCTGACCAAGGCCCCGCACCAGGAATGGCGTGGGGGTGATGGTGTCCTGCGCTGCCTCCACCAGCCGTGCCACATTGTTGTCCGCCGAACGCAACGTGCGGAAACCTATGGGGTCACCACTGTCCAACTCCAAGGCCCGGGGAGACTTGTGATCAAGGGTGGAAATCCCTCCCGACAGATTGGCGCTGTAAAAGGCCAATCCGAAATTGTCACCAAGACTACTCGATACGTACAAATTGTACGTACCAGGTCCACCCTCGTTCACTTTCAGGTGATAGTTCACAACAGCCGCTTCACTGGCACCAGCAGCCAGGAACGCGGCTACTAGCAGCACCCAACCCATGACACTCTTCATGCTCAAACTCCTCAAAAAAAGTTACCGACCGGCCATCGTTCGATGGCACCCAATTCGACACCAGAAAAAATTGTCAGAACTTGTCAGAACAAAAAACCGAACCGCACACGCGGATCTGTTACGCATTCTTTTCACTAGCCAAGTTGCGTCGGCGCCGTCGCGCAAACAGTGGGATGCCACCCAGGAAGGTCAACCCGAAAGTCGTCGGTTCCGGAACGGCGGAACTCACCGGACCACTCACCGGACCCATGGCGTTGAAACCGAAGTTGTTTTGCAACAAGGCAAAATCAGCGCCGTTGACCGTGCCATTGCCATTGAAATCGCCATCTGCCCAACCGCCCGCCTGACCAAAGCGGTTCTGCAGCAAGGCGAAGTCCGCCCCAGACACCATGCCGTCGAGATTGGCATCGCCATAGGCAGTCCCCAGGATTTCCTCGACCAACTCATCGGCGTCGCCGTTGACTCCGGTCAACAACGCGTCTCCGGTCAGGTCGTACCACTCCCGACCAATAGCACTCGTGACCTGCCCGCCCAAAGTCGGATCGGCCACGCCAGCGAACAGTCGGTCAATGTCGCTGGCATTCACGACACCATCGCCGTTGACGTCGCCACGCAAAAAGAAGCTAACTCCCTGCCGCTCGAGAAAATGGTTAACGGCGTTGAGCTCTTGATAGACCAACGTTCCCGTGGCCAAATCGAACACGTAGGCGTCGGACACCACATTCGGCGCGGCCCCGGAATCAATGTCAAAGAAATAGACTCGGCCCGTACCTTTGTCGATGGTCACAAATCGGCCATCGGTAACCGCCACGTCGTCGTCGAGCGTCGGCGCGACGTTGGCAGATGTACCCCAAGCGCCGAATACGATCTCATCTTGCGTATTTGCGTCCGTATCGGCCGCGTCGTAGTTGAGAACTGCACGACTAATCACTTTGGGCTCGGTCGGCACCGGCGATTCAAAGAAGCCCGATTCGCCGATCAAGAGATTGCCGTTCTTGTCGATCTGCACCCAATCGGCAACGCCGTCATTACTAGCAGGATTCACGACAGGGTCATTGTCCAGGGCGAAGCCGGTTGGATATGGCGAAGGCCCAACCTGCATTTCCTTCTTGACCGCAGTCTTGGTGGTGAAATTCAGCTCGAAGTAGCTGAGGTCGTCACCGCCGCCGTCCGACTCAGCGACCCAAACACCCTTGACGCCATCGCGACTCACATACGCCATGTCCACGGGCTCACTGCGTCCGGAGGCGTTATCCATATCCACCAGCGCGCCGATGTCCGACCGCCAGGACTGGGCCGTCTGCTGATTGAACCCTCCCGTGTGATCGAGGGCCGAGTACACGGCACCCCCCGGAGCGGTGCTCGTGCGGCTGACGAAGCGCAGCTGGTGGTCGTTGGGAACGGTATCGGGATCGGTATCCAGACCCGTTTGATTATCCAGCAGCATCAAGTTCGCGGGATCCGCGAACTCAAGGGCATAGTCATAGAACGGACCACCTTGAGTTCGTCCGATTTCTCCAACCTTTTGGACAATACCCGCCAGATTCACCGTGGTGCCCGCGTGCTGCGGATGCTGCGGATTCACGGTACCGTCGGGCCCCGTTGTTGGGGCATACATCGTCCCCACCGCTCGCCCATTCGTCAGAAAATCCTTGAGGATTTCCTGATAGTCGATGCGATATAGATCGTAGTCCCCTTCGGTATCACCGGCGGCATCAATCGTGCCCGCTGTTCCGCTATCGAAGGCCGTCATGTAGACCGTGCCGTTGATGGGATTCACCGTCAAGGCATCCGGGTCCTCGAAGTTTAGCGTGCTAAAGTCTTCGTATCCCGTCCATGCGGAGAACAACGGAGCCTGATTGAAGACCGTGCCGGTCAGATCGGTAACGTCATAGAAATTGACAGATCTTCGGGTCGTTCCGAAGTTCTGCGTGGCATCCAGCAGGGCCACGATTTTTCGGGGTGGGGGCGCGGCCCCCTCGGCCGGGGCATTGCAGGCGCCCACGGCACACGCCGCGCCCAATAGGAACGAGGAAACAGATTTCTTTTTCATGTCAAGTTTCTCCAGAAGATAGCGGACTCACAGAACCTCACAAAGCGACGCAGCGCACAACGCAATCTCACATCAACTCTGCTCGGATTGTAGATACGACGTGTGAAACAACCACCAAGACGGAGTGTGAAGTTGAACAATCTTCCAACTCACGGCTCCCAGGAAACATCGACCCACACCAGGCGATGATCGCTGCTCACCACGGGATGACCTTTTCCAACAAGCAAGAACAGCGGGTCGGACTCCTTCGGCCAGAACACCCCACTGTTGACGATGTTTAGTTGCTTGGATGGCAGCACGTAGTCCAATCGCAAATTGCCTGGCCCTGAATGGCCATCTTTCCAGTCCCCCGTGTCGGCCGCTGCATCGCCACGATGCCCAAGATTAACGCCACCTTGATTGCGGGCCTGTTCGAGCCCACCTGGTGATCGCGGCACAAGCTTCTCGCCTTGCACCTCCGCATGTTGCAACAGTTGCAGGATGGGACGCCGCTCACCGCCGGCATCGCATGGATCGGCATTGAGATCTCCGCAAATCACAAACGGCTCACGAGCCGTAAGTCCGCCCATTTGCCCCTGGTCGTCGTAGATGTAACGCGATCGCTCGTGGTCGCCTGCGATGTAGTCAGCCCAGAAGCGGATCTCATCGTGATTTCGACGGCCATTGCGGTCCTCGGGCCCATCAAACACGGGCGGAGTCGGATGGCTGACCAATAGGTGGAGCACGCGTCCGTCGACGCGCAGGGGCAGGTCCCAATGGCTCTTGCTAGACAATGGAAAGTCTCGTAGCGCCTCGTCGCTGTACCAACCCACGGATTCGCCCGC
The DNA here is from genome assembly GCA_005773145.1 of Planctomycetaceae bacterium. Lineage (GTDB taxonomy): Bacteria > Planctomycetota > Planctomycetia > Pirellulales > Pirellulaceae > SXHS01. The sequence continues at coordinate 15,027 of SXHS01000346.1, forward strand.
TGGTCCTGTTCGCAGCGGCAGCAGCGCGCCAGGCATGTCGGCCCAGCGAAATTGCTGAAAGGTTCTGATTTTTTCCCGATCCAGCGGAAATCGCGAAAGAACGGCCATCCCGTATTGGCCAGGGAAACGGCCGTATCCCCAGGCATCTCCCCCATATCCGGGCGTCCCCAACTCGCCGCCCACCTGGCCATCTCGGTCCAGATCGTGCCCCGAGGCCCGACCGGTGTTGACGGTCGCTGTGAAGAAATGTTCGTAGGTCAAACCTACCGTGGGCCCGCCGTCGGAAATAATCGAAGACTGCGGCACCGACAGGTAGTTGGCCTGCAAGAGGCCAACCACCTCGCCGTTGGGATCATAATCCAATTCATTCAGCAGCAAGATATCCGGCCGAACGCATTGCACGATAGCCGCGATCGCTTGCGCCTGGGAATCATGACTCGACCGCAACCGCGCGACGATATCGTTCGCACATGAACCAAACAGCGACACGTTGAAAGTCGCAATTCGAATCGTGTTTGGTGGCCGCTTGAGCGCCGCATCCAAGTGAATCTCGGCCGAGGACGAGTCTGCAGGCGACACACAACTGTCATCGGAACCACGATCGTCAACACCAAACGACCGTTGACCCATCCCCACAATGGCCGCAACAAATGGCATCAGCCAAACGAGTCGTCGACCTGCCGACCAACACCAAGGCCGCCCACTCAACAGGCGAGCCAGACAGCGGTTGTAATGCATACGGTCAACTCGTAGCCATCGTTCGATCCGTCAACCAACTAACACGCTCCTCAAACTAAAAGGGATGTATGTAGCCGCGATGAGTCCACCGTTAATTCTGCGTGAATGTGGAGACAGCAATTTAATTATCGAGAGTTGCCGTTGTTAAGGAATCATTAATCTCCATCTCTTCTTTCGGCCTTGGTATCGCCTTCATACATCTTTGCCACAATGCGGGCAACGCAAAGACGCAATCTCCTATGCACTACAGCCCTGTCAAAAAAGGAGGTGGGACCGACACGGTGAATCGATCACTGTTTTCTAGCCTGTCATTGATGGACGAATACGAATTGGACGACTGTTTTTGTTTTTGATGAATTCTTGATCTGGTGTTTTTTGAAAGGATCGGACTAATGAAGATTGCTTTGAACTCCGTAAAACGCACGTGGACGAATCGGTTCGTGGTGCCCGCGATGTTAGGCACCCTGACGGTTTTCTCGGCCGCGCCGGCCGCAACTCAGGCGTCGACAATTACGCAATGGAACTTTAATTCGGTACCGGCGGATGCCAACACAAGTACTGGAACCCTGCTGCCGTCGATCGGAGCCGGTACGACATCCTTGGTCGGGGGAACGACAGGATCCTTCGCCAGCGGTGATGCCAGCGGTGGCTCAACTGACCCAGCGGTTGGTGATGACTCCGCTCGCAATACGACGACCTACCCGGCGCAAGGGACCAACGACAAGACGGCGGGCATCGCCTTCGCGGTGAGTACGGTCGGATTTCAAGGCATCACGGTTAATTGGGACCAGCGGCACAGCAATACCGCGTCTCGCTACATTCAGTTCCAATACTCGACTGATGGCACGAGCTTTGTGGATTTTGGGCCGTTGTTTGATGCGAATGTGGGGGGCGACGTGTGGTACAACAATCGCTCGGTCGATTTGTCCACCGTACCAGCCGTGAACAACAATGCAAACTTTGCATTTCGAGTCGTCAGCGCATTTGCTCCGTCGAGCAGCGTGTATGCCCCCTCGACAGCGACAAGCACCTATGGAGTGACCGGAACACAGCGGTTCGACATGGTGACGGTCAGCGGCGTCGAGGTGCCGGAACCGGCAGCCCTCTCGCTGTGCGGCTTGGCCATGTTGTCGCTGTTGGCCGCTCGGCGCAACCGTCTGGCCTAGTCCTTTCGCAAATGACCCGAACCTCCCGCGACTGCCCGTTTGCCGCCTACAGACGGGCGTCTCTCCTGGCCGGGTCTTCCCCTGCGGGGGAAGACCCGGTTTTTTTCTTGTGGCAGGCTACTTCTCCCACTTGTTCTCTCACTAGCGGTATCGCCGGGAGCGAAATCGAGCCCGTCGACCAAAATCTCGTCACTCATGTGTGCGGTGGTGTTACAATTCCTTAGGACCTCCGCAGTCGAGCACGTGGGGAGAACGATGGAGCCGGAAATTGCAGTTGTCGGCATACGCTTGGCCCTAGCGATAGGACTTGGGCTCTTGGTTGGTTTCCAACGAGAATGGGCAGCGCCTCACGTGGCCGGCCTGCGCACGTTCGCTCTCATCAGTTTGCTTGGCGCAATGCTCGCGCTGTTGGCGCCCGCAGTCGGGGATTGGCTCGTGCCCGCCGGGTTGCTCGCCGTCACCTCGATGTTAATCGTGGGATATGTGATCAGGCTGTCTGGGCTCAAGGATAAACCTGGCCTGACCACTCAGATGGCGGCCCTAGTGATGTACTCCGTCGGAGCAGCCATCGGCTTGGGCTATTTGGAATGGGGAACAATCGTGGGTGGTGGCACTGCCGTGCTGTTGCATTGGAAACTCCCCTTGCACAACTTCGTGGAACGCATGGGGGAGTCGGATGTCCGGGCGATCATCCAGCTCGTACTCATTGCACTGGTCATACTCCCCCTGATGCCGCATGAAAGCTATGGCCCTGATGGAGTGCTGAATCCGTTCGAGATCTGGCTGATGGTCGTTCTGATCGTAGGCATCAGCCTGGGAAGCTACATCGCCTACAAGTTATTGGGCGTTCGTACTGGCACCGCACTGGCAGGCATCTTAGGAGGCCTGATCTCCAGCACGGCCACAACGGTTAGTTACGCACGGCGATCGCGTCACGTGCCATCCGCTTCGCCCCTGTCCGCCGCCGTGATCATGATGGCATCGACGGTTGTGTTCGTGCGCGTACTGGTGGAAGTAGCCATCGTGGCCCCCAATTTTATGGTGAGTGTCGCTCCCCCACTGATCGTCATGATGACCGTCATGACCATCATCGCGTGGGAACTCTACCGGATGTGCCGTGACTCCTCCCCCACCCTGGCGTCGAACGACACGCCGTCGGACTTGAGGGCGGCCGTTCTCTTTGGTTTGATGTATGCGGCCATCTTGATGGCCGTGGCTTTCGCGCGCCAGAACTTTGGCGATCGTGGGCTGTACACGGTGGCGGCCCTGTCGGGCCTGGCGGACATGGACGCCATCACCCTGTCGACGGCACAGATGATCAAGCGCGAGTCGATCAGCCCGACCGTGGGTTGGCGTATGATCTTGGTGGGTGGCCTGTCGAATCTGATATTCAAGGGAGCCGCCATCGGACTCCTGGGGCACCCGCAACTTCAGCGACGTATGGCCCTGGCACTCGGCCTGTCCCTGTTGACGGGGGGACTATTACTCGCCTTCTGGCCGAGTTAGCGACAGGGGCATCCTGTCTCGCTTGCGGTCGGTGCTCGAATTGCCGCTCCACGACGACGGAGAATGCAAGCACGAAGCGCAAGCGAGTGCATCCCGTCGAGCCACGTGGCTCATCGGTTAATGCTGAATTCGTTTCAAGGTATCGATCAACAATTCGTGGTCGGCAATAAG
>SXHS01000347.1 GCA_005773145.1 Planctomycetaceae bacterium
ACAGGTGCAGGCCGATGGCACCATCGATTTGGGCCCAACCTTTGGGATAGTCAAGGTCGAGGGTAAGACCACGCGCGAAGCGGCGGACACGATTCGCCAACAGTTGCGAGCCCGCACGGGACAGGATCTGAGAGCCGCGGTTGCCCTGCTGCAACAGTCGGCCGAGCAGCAGATTGCCGGTGAACATCTGGTGAGCCCCGACGGCACGATTACTTTGGGGAAGTTTGGATCCGTGTACGTCACGCGCATGACATTGGAGGAAGCCAAGGTCGCGATCGAGGCTCAACTGGCGAAATACTTGGAGAATCCCGAGGTTTCCCTGGATGTATTCGCCTACAACAGCAAGGTCTATTACATCATTGTCGAGGGGGCGGGGCGTGTCGGCCCCTCCGTGGTCCGCATTCCGATCACGGGCAATGAGACCGTCCTGGATGCGGTATCTAACGTGAGTCTCGGACCCTGGGTCAGCAAAAAAATGTGGATTTCGCGCCCCGCGCCGCACGGCGCGCAGTGCCACCAGCATCTCCCCATCGACTGGGACGCCATCACACACGGAGGCGTCACATCCACCAACTACCAACTGCTTCCCGGAGATCGTCTGTTCGTTGCCGAAGATCGTATGGTTGCCTTCAGCAGTTTTATTGGCAAGGTCAAGGAACCGTTCGAAAGCATGCTGGGATTCTCGCTACTCGGAGCCCAAACGGTACAAACGTTCCAGAGATTCCCCGGCACTCAATTTGGCGGCAACAACTTCTAATAACATTCCACCACTTTGGGCGTAACATCCTCCAGGTCTAGGTGAAACATGGACGTTCTGAAATCCCCGGCAATGATTCCGTTGATTCTGTCTCTGGTTATGCAAGCTGCCGTGTCGGCTGAGGTCTTGGCCGTCGGCCCCGTGGGAGCCAATTGTCGCTACCCCGTCGATGGCGCTTGTGCCCCCAAACGAGGGACGTACGGCTATCATCAACCGAACTGGCGGCGCATGCGGGATACCCTAGCCGCAGCGCCCGGCAAATCACCAGCGGCATTGCCAGCTAACGTACCCAATGTCATCTTGCCCGATCCTTCTGACGAAGAGGAACAGGACATCCGACAACCGACCCAGTCCCTACCTCGACCCTCCGGTAGTGAGGCGACGCCCACCGCCGAGACACTCGATGTTGACGAAGAGGATCCGTTTCGCGATGACGTAGGCCAACTCGTCGAGCCAGGACAGTCGGCGTCCGAGGACCATGCGGTCGATCCATTATCCGACAGTCTAGAGCTGGGCACACCGTCTGCTTCGCTCGAAGGCGCGTCGTGGCCGATGGGCCATTTGCGGCCAGCCCGTTATGAGGACACCGCGCCTCGCAACGCTCGATCTCTTCCCCAACAACAGCCGAGGCACGTACCGGCCGACCGCGGCAGTCGCTCCCCGTTCGCATCCGCCGGAGGCAATCCCCTGCGCCGTGCCGGTGGCCCGGTCCAACGGGCCTCGGCGATCGAGGCCTGGGAACCCGAACCGCTCGAAGTCGTAGCGCCCTCCAGCCGAGAGCCATTGGGCCGACTCAATCCAACGTCCCGTCCACCCAGTGGTATTCGATCCGATCATATCCGGCCACGTTCGGCCTCCAATCCGCTTAGAAATGAGGGCTGATCCGTCAGCCGATCGGTGGACGGGCCACAGTCGTTGGGCCGTGGCCTTGAGACAACTTGAGGCGGTCAGACGTGGCGTCGAATCAACATGACCACGGGGCGCCACCCCCAGCAAAGCTCGCGAAACCCGTACAATACGGCACCTGCCCCCCCAATCTGGGGAGCGGGCGAGATTTGGCATTCTATTCGCTCCGCACACTCTTGCGTCCACGCCTTTCACGCGCGGCCGCTCGGTCGACACGGCCACGCGGCGCAGCCAACGAGTGCCCTTGTGCCCGTGTCCTGGGAGACAGCGGCATCGTCGCAAGGGGCACTTGGCATAGATTGAGCCGGCTGGGCAGTTTGTGACAGCCGGATTTTTATGCAAACGCCTCAGGTGAAGTGGATTATCAAAAAAACACTTAGAAATCGTTTTACCCCGAAGACAATTTGGCAATACATGCCTATAATGGCCATCAGACCGGGATCCAGCCGAGGCCAGGGCAGTTCGGCTGGGGCGGTCGTGATTCCCGAGTACCTATGCAGACTATTCCTCCGGTTCCTTGGACGCTCGGCCGTACCTTTGAGCGGCGTTTGCTTGCGTCCATTGCTGGAACAGGAAATACGGCCGAGATTTACCTTAACGATACGCTTGTAATATTAATGCCCCCCACCGACTGAAAGTGACCCATGCCACCAGCCAGACCTTTTCGCATCACGTCCGGAATGTTGTTGCGGATGCTTGCCGATACCATCATGCTGCAGATGGCTTTGATGGCCGCGCTGGCCTTGCGGCTATTTATCATGGTGTTGTTCGAAAACGCCGAGTCGGTTCCGCAGATGGGGGACCAGTTGAGGGATTACCTCTCGCTGTATTTTCAGTCCGCCTGGCCGTTAACCAGTATCTGCTTGGTGGTGTTTTTCTTGAATGGGTTTTACACCTATGGCCATTTTTACCAGGGCCGGTATAAGGCCTTGATGGTGATCCAGGCGGTTTCGCTGGGGTACCTGCTCTACACGGCGATGGTTTATTTCGTTGGCTCGACTCTCGTGCTGCCACGGTCCGTTTTGGCGGTCTCGTGGCTGATCTCGCTGGCGGCATTGCTCGGAGCGCGCATGTGGGTCCAGATATGGGACGCCGTCATGCACCGGGAAAGCACCCTGCGCCCCTTTCGGTCGGGGGGCAAGCGAAAAGTACTGGTGATTGGCGGGGCGGGCTACATTGGATCGGCCTTGGTGCCGAAGCTACTGGAACGGGGCTACGATGTGCGAATCCTGGACCTGCTGTTGTTTGGTGAGGATCCCATCGCCCCCTTCAGTCGAAATTCTCGCGTGGAATTGGTCCGTGGTGATTTTAGGCATGTGGAAAACGTTGTGCAGGCCATGCGGGACGTGGACGCCGTGGTGCACTTGGGAGCCATCGTTGGTGACCCGGCCTGTAGTCTGGACGAGGCCCTTACGATTGACGTCAACCTGTCGGCGACCCGGATGATCGCCCAATTGGCGAAGTCGGCGGGCGTGGAACGTTTCGTGTTTGCTAGTACATGCTCGGTATATGGCGCTTGCGACGAAATGCTGGACGAGCGGTCGGAGGTGCGTCCTATTTCATTGTACGGCCATACTAAGCTGGCTTCCGAAAAGGTCCTACGGCAGCTGACCGATGCCACGTTCTCCCCAACCATCGTCCGATTCTCGACGATCTATGGTTTGTCGGGACGCACACGATTTGATCTGGTGGTCAATGTGTTGGCCGCCAAAGCCAAGATCGACGGCGAAATCACGATTCATGGAGGAGATCAATGGCGTCCGTTCGTCCACGTGGATGACGCCGCGAACGCGGTGGCGATGATCTTGGACGCACCGATTGAGTTGGTGGGAGGCGAGACCTTCAACGTCGGTTCCAATGAGCAAAACTACACCATCCACGAAATTGGCGAATTGGTTCACCAGCAGGTCGTATCCGCACGGATCACGGCCGATAACGGCGGAGCGGACAAACGCAACTATCGCGTCGACTTCACCAAGATCCGCAACGTCATGGGGTTCAAGCCACAATGGACGGTCGAGATGGGAATCCGACAGGTGCTGGAGGCGATTGCCAGCGGCGATGTCGTGGACTACCAACAGTCCCAATACAGCAATTTCAAATTCCTGACGGAAACAGGTACGGCCGAATTGGCGGGGGACCGTTGGGCACGAGAATTGATCCGCGACCTCCGGGATTCGTGATCACACAACGTGAATCGCATTCAGCTGGCCTGCCGTGTTTGGCGCCACCTCGGTCCCCGCTTTGTGGGGCTCCGCGTATGGCTCGCCTTGCGTCAACGACTGGGTTTGACGGGGCAAGTTTTCGCCGACCGGCCTTGGGCGGATTTAGAACTATCGTCCTTGGTGATGCCGGAGGTCCCCCAGGACATCGTCGGCTATGCGAAATGGAAGTCGGCACACGCCCCGCGATTCATCATCCCCTGGGGGCAGCCGCCAGCGCTTCCCGCTGACGTCACGCAGGTGCCGGTAACACGTCAGCCTTCGCTGGCCGAACGCATGGAGCTGTTGGCAGCCGATCGCTGCACCTATTTTTGTGCGTACCCATCGCCATGCGCCGTGGACTGGTACGCCAATCCATTCGAGAAGACACGTGCCGACGGCGTATCCCGTTGGTCGGAGATTCCCGATTATCGGCCCGAGCAAGGAGACCCACGTTGGCTGTGGGAACCGGCGAGGGCCGCCTGGGCTCTCGATTGCGGCAAGGCGGCGGCAAGGCGGCTGGCAGACGGCAACGATCCGGCAACGATCTACTGGAGATGGCTGGATTCTTGGATGAATGCCTCCCCGCCGTATCGCGGCTTTCATTGGAAATGCGGCCAAGAGAGCGCGGTGCGATTTATGGTGGCAACCATAGGCTTCTGGAGTCTGGCCCGAGATCCGGCCACGACGGCGGATCGCCATCTGCAGATCCTGCGGCTGGCCTGGGCCACGGGCTTTCGCATTGAACATCATCTCGACTATGCGATTTCTCAGAATAATAACCACTCATTGTCCGAAGCTTGCGGGCTGATGCTGATTGGGCATCTGTTTCCGGAGCTGCACGAATCGCGACAATGGTGGCAACTCGGAAAGCGCACGTTCGACCGAGAATTGCATCGGCAGGTCTACGCAGATGGCAGCTACATTCAGCATTCATTGAATTACCAGCGTGTGATGTTGCACGATGCACTGTTGGCACTTCGGCTGGCCGAGTTAGCGGACGATCCATTTCCGCGGGCATCGTATGACCTGCTATCCCGCTCCGGTCGATTTCTGTATCAGCTCATGGACCCGGTGACGGGGCGCGTACCCCAATACGGCAATAACGATGGCGCGTATGTATTGCCGTTCAGCGAATGTGAGTTCTGGGATTTCCGCCCCGTCATTCAGGCGACCTATTTCTTAACGCATCGGCAACGGTTCTTTCCGGCCGGACCATGGGACGAGGATCTCTGGTGGTTGTTTGGCGACGAGATGCTCGCAGGGCACGCTCCGGCGCCAGCACCAAAAACGGTTCCGGAACCTCAGACCTCACAGGCGTTTTCTGCGGGGGGTTACGTCACACTCCGCCAAGCGGACAGTCATGTGATGATTCGGTGCCACACCTATCGTCACCGGCCAGCCCATTGCGATCCGCTCCATGTGGACATGTGGTGGCGGGGACAGAATGTCCTTCGCGATTGTGGTACCTATCGCTACTACAACCCGGGCCATCCTCAACTGGAAAACTACTTTCGTTCATTGGCGGCGCACAATACGTTGGAGATCGATGGTTCCAGCCCGTATGAATTTGTCTCGCGTTTTCTCTGGTTTCCATGGCCGCAGGCTGAATTGCGTCGCTTCGTGCCGACCGATTCAGCGGGGTGCCAGGGTTGGTTGGAAGCTGAATGTCACGACTACCATCGGCGGCCCTGGCGATGTCGTCACCGGCGATCGGTTGTGTCGTGCGGAGACGGCGCTTGGGTCGTGATCGATGATGTCTTGGGGACCGGCACGCACTCGGCCACGGTCCGTTGGCATCTGCTCGATGCCCCCTATGAAGTGGAAATGGCGTCCGCACATGTTCGGCTACAGACGCCAGCAGGGCCCTACTGCCTGGCCATGTGGGGCACGAGCCCATGCTCGGCCTTTCAGGTCATTCGAGGCCGCGAGCGGGGAGGGCCCGTATTGGGGCTGGCATCGGATGCCTATGGCCAGGTTATGCCCATTCCGACCGTCGAAGCGGTTTGGGGGGGCGTGTTGCCGTTGCGCATCGTAACGGCCATGGCGCCTGGGGAGCATCTGCGGGGCCGGCGCGAAGTGGCCGGGCCAGAACTCGAACGATGGACGCTAGAATTCCCCGCCGGGACGCATACACTGGAGATTGCCAGCCCCCATCGGTCCACCGGCCCGATCGTGGTTCTGAGCGCCGGCGCGGGACGTGTCGTGACCCCAGCCGTATGACGACAGGTTGCGTTCGCGGCCACGCTTTCGAGACCGATCGGCTCATCACAGGAACACCATCGTGCGGATAACGATCTTCGGCGCTGGCTACGTGGGCGTGGTCTCCAGCGCCTGTCTGCTTCGCGATGGTCATCACGTGACCTGTGTCGAGATCCAATCGGCCAAAGTGGCCGACTTGAATGTCGGTGAAACGCCCATTCAGGAACCGGGGGTTGCCGAGATGCTGCGCGCCGGGCACCAGCAGGGTCGCCTGCGGGCCACGAGTGACCCGGCCGATGGTCTGGCGGGGGCGGACATGGTGTGGATCTGTGTGGGGACACCCTCGCAACCAAGCGGACAGATCGATCTCAGCGCGGTCGAGGGAGCCGTGCGCCAAATTGGCCAGTACTTGCACAACTGCTCCGAGGAACCGCTGATCGTGGTGCGCAGTACCGTACTCCCTGGCACGACTCAAGGACGACTGATTCCCTTGTTGCAAGAAACCAGCGGTCGACTATCGGCGGAGGGCCGACCGTTGGTATTCCATCCGGAATTCTTGCGCGAGGGGACTGCCGTCGATGATTTCGACCATCCTCCCAAGATTGTGGTCGGCCAGACCCATCCTGCGGCAGCGGAACGCTTGTGGGAGCTCTATGAGCCGTACGCTGCGCCGCGGTTTTGCCTGACTCCGGCGGAAGCCGAGATGGTCAAATACTGTGACAACCTGTTTCACGCCGTCAAGATTACTTTTGCGAATGAAGTCGGCGCATTGGCCAAAGCGCTGTCGATTGATGCACGGCGAGTTGCCGACGTGTTTTGCGCCGATACCAAATTAAACATCAGCCCGCGTTACCTGCGACCGGGATTTGCCTTTGGCGGATCCTGCCTCCCCAAAGACATGCGTGCGGTACTTCGTCAGGCCGTGGAACACTCCTTGCGTTTGCCGATGTTGGAGGGAATTCCCGCCAGCAACAACCAACAGATTGATCATCTGGTCGCCCGCGTGTTGGCGCGGCGGCCACTGGTGGTCGGATTGATTGGACTTGCCTTCAAGCCCAATACCGACGACATGCGCGAGAGTCCTTATGTGACGGTCGCGAAAAGGCTCTTGGGGGAGGGGTTGAAGCTGCGGATTTTTGATCCGGGGGTTGCCCCCGATCGATTGGTCGGTAGCAATCGCCAAGCGGTCCAGTCGTCGCTGGGGCACCTGGAGGAGTTGCTCGTCCAACGGTTATCAGAGTTGGACGACTGCGATACCATATTGGTCAATCATCCCATTATCAATGCCAGCCAGGTACAAAAATGGCTGGATCGGCAGCGGCATGTACTGGACTTGGCGGATATCCCTCAGGTCGATGCCGGAAATCCTTGTTATGAAGGAATCGCCTGGTAGTTTGGTCATTATCGCACCTCGTCACGACCAGCGGTCGTACGTTGGGAACACGTCCATGCACATTCTTTACATGCACCAACACTTTCAAACGCGGCATGGTTTTACCGGAAACCGCTCCTTTGAATTCTCGAAACAGCTAATCGCACGCGGGCATCAGGTGACCATGATCTGCTCGGGCATTGACAACGAACCGCGTTTATCGGTCCCCGCAGGCAAGAAGTACTTTGTAACGGAGATATCCGGAATCCAAGTCGTCCCCATCGCGGCCGCCAATGCAAATCCGCTCAAAATCACACGTATGAGTGGCTATCGACGAATGCTGCAGTTCCTGCACTTCGCCCGACTGGCGACCACGGTGGGCAAGCAACTTGCCCGTCCCGACGTTGTATTTGCCAGCCATACGCCACTAACGATTGGCCTGGCGGGCCGAGACCTGGCTCGGCATTTTCGCGTACCATTTGTCTTCGAGGTACGCGATCTGTGGCCTCAAGCCTTGATCAATATCGGCGTGCTTCGCAATCCGCTGGTCATCGCCTGGCTACGTCGCATGGAGCGTCGCATCTATCGGGCCGCCGATCACATCGTGGCCCTCTCCCCCGGCATGAAGGCCGGCATCGTAGCCGCCGGCATTCCCTCGGAACGCGTGACCATCATCCCCAACGCCAGCGACCTGGACCTCTTTCGCCCAGATTTGGATCGCCGGCCTGGCCGTGACCGATTGCGATTGGGGGATCGGTTTGCTGCCATCTACTTTGGTGGCATGGGCGTCGCCAATGGCCTGAATTACGTGTTGGACGCAGCCCGAGTTCTGCAACGGCGCGGGGAACAGCGAGTGGTATTGGTTCTACATGGCCATGGTGGCTGCCGGTCGGAACTGGAGGCCCAAGCGGCTCGGGACCAGTTGAAGAATGTGGTCTTTTCCGATCCGGTCCCCGACAAAGGGGTGGTGGCACAATGCGTGGCTGCCTGCGATGTGTGCTTGACCATTTACCGAGCCAGTAAGGAGCACACGTGGTCCCCCAACAAGATGTTTGACGCCTTGGCGGCCGGCCGCCCCGTCTTGATCAACGTTCCCGGCTGGCTGCGAGAAACGATTGAGTCGAATGACTGCGGTCGGGGAGTCTCCCCCGAGG
>SXHS01000045.1 GCA_005773145.1 Planctomycetaceae bacterium
ATCGACGATGATCTCCATGTGCAGGCCGTTATGCTTCAGCAGCACCAGGGATGGCGCGGCGGCCTCGCCCCTGAAGCCGACGCACTGCGCCGGATTCTTCAGCCCCGTTGTCGCGCCGGATGTCAGCGTGACCGCCAGCGCGCCGCCTACGATCGCGTAACCCGTGGCGTCGACATGCGATCCGGTCGCCAGTGGTGCCGCCTGGTCCAGGATGGCGCGCGCCCGTGCGATCACCAGGTCGCCACGGACCTTGTTGAAGGCGCCGGCGCGGGTCGCGCCATTGTCCTCGGGGATGGCATCTGTCCCATACAGCGCGTCATACAGGCTGCCCCAGCGGGCATTCGCCGCGTTGAGTGCGTAACGCGCGTTATCGACAGGCACCACCAATTGGGGACCCGCGAGGATTGCGATCTCGGCATCAACGGATGTCGTCGCAATGCGCACCTCGGACGGCTCGGGTAACAGGTAACCGATCTCTCCAAGGAATTTCTGGTAGGCCGTTGCATCGTGGGCTTGGCCGCGTCGCGCACGATGCCAATCGTCAATGGCCCGCTGTTGTTGATCCCGTTGCGAGAGCAAGTCCTGATGCAGGGGCGCCAAGTCGCGCAATACGGCGGCGAACCGGCGCCAGAACTCGGCCCCTTCGATCCCCGTTCCGGGTGCCACTTCGTCGCACACCAACCGGTACAATTCGGCGTCGATACGTAGGTCATCAACGGCAATCCGCTGGCTCATGTTGGGCCTCCAACTCGATCGTCTCTCAATCCTCTATCGACGGATAGGCCCGCAAGGCATACCGAGCCTACCAGTTAAATAAAGCAACCCGCACTGCGCGACACAGTGCGGGCTGCGCGTCGATGCGACGCTTCGTGCGGGCTGCGGCGTCGGCGCAACGCTTCGTGAGGACTGCGCCTCAATGCGACGCTGGTCAGACCGCTGAGATCAGGCCATGTCCTTCAAGTTCTTTAAGGCACGAACCTTCACGACGTTGCGTGCGGGCTTGGCCTTGAACATCACCTCTTCCTTGGTGAAGGGGTTGATGCCATTGCGGGCCTTGGTCGCCGGCTTATGGACGATGGTGATCTTGCATAGGCCAGGAATCGCGAACTGGCCAGGCCCCTTCTTGCCCACCGCTCGCTTGACTTCGACGGCCAGTGCATCGAAGACGGAGCCGACTTCTTTCTTGGTCAACTGGGTCGCTTCGGAAATTCGGCCATAGATTTCGGACTTCGTCGGAGCTTTCTTTGCGGCTGCTTTAGCCATAGCGCTAGTTCCTCCCTGGTTTGAGGTCAATAAAGGTGAAAACACGTCCGTCCGCATACACGGAACGGGATGATTAAAACGGTTACCCCGGAAAATGCAAGGCGAACTCGCGCCAAAAACGCCAAAAACGCGAAAAAAAGCGGAGATATTTCAATTTTCAGCTCAAATCAGCGTTGCAGGGCGCAGGTTGCCCCGGTCGAGCGGCACTTATAAGATATCCTATAGTCGGCGAATCGAGGCCGCTGGCCGAGGCCTTGGTGCCTTTGACCGCGTCCCGGGTAACTGCAATTTTCTTGCGTGCCCGAAGACCTTGCTTGCCATCCGGGGGAACTGGTGGTGTTAAAGCCGATCTCTAGGGAGCGAGACTCTTGGCGTCAACGGGGCGCGAGTATGCTGCTTGGGCTCGGCGTGCTCTCCGGCTGGGGTGGGACCTGCCTGGGACCCTTGGTGGCACATCCTGCCGCAGCGTTGGAAATCGACGACGAGGAAGTCGACGACGAGGCCACTGCGGACGCGGAGGACGAGTCCGCAGACGAAGCGAACGAGGTCGCCCAGCCAGAGAACGCGAATCGTCCCCAGCGGGATGCTGGAACCGTTGGAGTTCAGCAGCGGAAGTTACCCGAGAGCCTTTTACCTGTCCCTCGCGAGATGCGGCGCGTGTTGGAGGGCGTACGTGAGGCCATCGCCAAGGGGGAGTACGCAGACGCCGTTATTCCCCTAGATGAATTGCTCAATCGGGACGGCGGGGAAGACTATTTTCTGGACGGCCCGGTCGATGCGGAGACGCGCAATAGCTTGCTTGGGGAAGTGCAAAGATTGATCGCGAACCTGCCGGCCGAGGGTCGGCAGGCCTACGAATTGCAGTGTGGCGCGAGGGCTCGACGACTTCTGGAAGAGGGGTTGTCGACGCGCGCCCCACACCTGTTGGCTGAGTGCTCGCGGCGCTATTTTCACACCGAAGCTGGCTATGAAGCCACCTTGCTGCTTGGCTACTCTCAGTTGGCCCAGGGGAACACTTTGGCGGCCGCGCGAGCCTTCGAGCGTTTGGCCGCAGCGCCGGCCGCCGTGGACCGCTACGAGCCTGAATTGTCGCTGTCGCTTGCCGCCGCGTGGTGGTACGGCCAGCGTGCGGAGCGCGCCGTGGCGACCCTCATGAATCGGCAACGCAACTTCCCCAATGCCCCAGTACAGATCGCTGGGAAACCGCTCCCCATCTTCGAGCGTGAGGATCAAGCGTTGAGCTGGCTCGAACAGGTGTTGCATCCACACGACGCCTCTGCCGCGCCCCTGGCCCGAGATTGGCTAATGTTTCGCGCGGACCCGGAACGGTCGGCGCGTGCCGCGGGGGGGAAACCCGTGACCGTCGCACGCTGGCGCGCGGCGACGGCCCCCCAGTGGGACGAGCAGAAAACTCTCCAGTCCCTGTTACGGCAACAGCAGCGATCGCTGGGGACAAGCCTGATTGGTTTGCAGCCAATTGTTGTCGATGGCGTCGTCTTGACCCGCAGTCCCCGGCAGTTACTCGCCACGGATTTAGCCAGTGGCAAGCGGATCTGGCAGTATCCGTGGTATGCCCAGCCGGAGCATCCGCAGCTGCCGTCCGCGGAGTTCGCCGAGGAGATTTCTGCCCCGGGTCGGGAACACGAAGAGCAGATGCTCTATCAGCGAGTCTGGGAGGACGCCGCATTTGGGCAGGTCAGCAGTAATGGTGAATCCGTTTTCCTGTTAGAAGATTTGGGGCCGACGCCATCGTTGGCGCAGCAGCAGCACATGCAGCAACAGATCATCTGGGGACTCAACGGTCAATCACTCGCGGTACAATCCAATCGGCGGCTGATCGCGCTGGACCTGAAAACGGAAGGCAAAATGCGCTGGGCCCTAGGGCGCGACACGATGGGCGACCCGGGAGACGACCCACGCCTGGAGGAGGCCTATTTTCTTGGGCCCCCCTTACCGATGGGGGACACGCTTTATGTCATGGCAGAGTTGCATGGCGAAGTCCGTTTGTTGGCCCTGGAGAGTCGCACCGGAAACCTGCTTTGGGCGCAGCAACTACAGCATTTCGACGCCGCGCGGTCCGTGAGCATTGACGCGGGACGCCGACTGATCGGTGCCACCCCCTCTCATGGCGACGGTATCTTGGTGTGTCCCACCTCCGGTGGCGCGGTCATCGGCTTGGATGTGAACACTCGCACCTTGTTGTGGGTCTACGCATACTACGATTTGGCGGCGGAGCACGGCGAGTCTGATGCGCCCTTTCGCCTGAATGCGGCACGAATTGCGATCGCGCAGCGGTCGGTGGCGGATCGCTGGCGGGACGCATCCGCCATTATTGAGCGGGGACACGTGGTCTTAACCCCGCCGGAAACGGACCAGTTGTTCTGCTTGGACTTGTTGACCGGCGAACCGGCCTGGCCCCCTCAGCCCCGCGAGGACTCGCAGTTTGTCGGCTGTATTCACGAAGATATGATTCTATTGGTGGGCCATCAACAACTGCGTGCCCTTCGCCTCGATAATGGACAGCCCGCCTGGCCCGCGCCGATTCCCCTGCCCAGCGGCACGGCGCCAAGTGGACGTGGCTTCGCGCATCGCGGCGAGTATTTCTTGCCGCTAACCAACGCACAATTGTTGCGAATCGACTTGGAGCGGGGCACGATCCTGGAATCGTTAACCACCGATGCTCCTCTGGGAAATCTGGTTTGTGCCCAGCATCAGGTGATCTCCCAATCGGCGGATTGGGTCCAAGCCTTTCATCTGCGCGACGATCTGCAAACCCGTGTGCAGCGCCTGTTGGCAGACAATCCGCTCGATCTGACGGGCACGAATGGCCAGAGCCAGCTCCTCGTCGCTGACGGCCGTTACCGTGAAGCCGCCTTGCTACTGCACGCTACACTTCAGGGTCTGCAGGGGATGCAACCAACCCCCTCAGCCGAGACATCCGCGCAATCGCCACCGCAGTTGGAAGCACTCCGTGTCCGCTTGGTCGCCACGCAACTGCAAGCCCTCCGCCAGGACTTCGCGGCCAACCAGGATTTGATTCCCTTGCTACATGCGGCCAATCTCTCGCTGGAACAGCGTGCCGATTTCCTCCAATTGCTGGCCCAGGGACACGAGCGCGCGGGGCAACACCTAGACGCCTTCGCGGCCTACTGGCAATTGGCCCAGTTTTACCACGAGCTGAACCAACAAGGAACCATTGCCAGTGCCGGCGGAGGCGCGAAAGCAAATGTCCTGCTGCGAATCGATGCCAACGTATCGGTGCACCGCGACCGTTGGTTGGCAGCGCGTATGGAACAGCTCTATCAAGCGGCCGATTCCTCCGTGCGACAGCAGTTGCGCGCCACGATCGACGACGCCATGCGAGCCGCCATGGCGGCGCCCGACGCGACGTCCCTGGAACAATTTCTCATTTGGTTTGACTGGCTGGGGCCCGACCGCTTCGAGGCCCAACTTGAGTTGGCGCTGCGTCGCCTTGCCTCGCAACAACCATTGGCCGCTGAATTCCTGTTGCTGGATCTCATGGACGAAGACGATCCACGCACCGCCGCCGCGGCCACGGCTCACATGGCACGTCTGTTCGAAGAGTCGGAACAGTATGAACTGGCAGCGCGTATGTACGAGCGACTCGCCGAACAGTGGCCCACTACGATCTGCCTCGCGGGACAGACGGGGGCGCAGTTGGCCGCATCGCTTTCTCCCCTCAGCCCCGTAACCGCATCTGGGTCTCGGTCACCACAATGGCCCAACGGAGTCATCCAGGTCCAAAAGGTTCAGAACGAACAACCACTCAATTGGACGCAAGACGTTACCATTCCTCTCGGACAATTCAAAACCATCACAGATACCAGCTGTCGCGTCGCCGCCGATCAGCGCGATGCGCTCTGCGTCTACGACGCGCTGGGCAACCTGCAAAGAGTCATTGGGTTCCAGGGGAAAGGTACCAGAAACGCACCTCGCTTCATCCATCGCGCATTTCAGATGTTGCGCACGGCACCGCGCGGCATGCGGCGTGGCAACCTCTTGGCATTGAACACCGGGTCCCAAGTTTTCGTGTTGGATCTTTTGGCTCCCACCGGGTTCGACAATGGAGGCCTACTTTGGCAAGACGAAGTGCTGGGTACCAGCTCAAACCATATTTTTCGGCGGACACAACCCCAGTTGGAGCGGATCGCCACCGAGTGGGGAGGCGATGAGACCCGCGTCTTCGATCCACAGCATGGCATGCTGGGACTGACCAGCGCGATCCAAAGCACCGGTGTCTGCTATCAATCGGGGCAAGAATTGCGCTGCGCCGATCCCCTGACGGGGATTGTCTGGTGGTCACGCACCGACATGCCCGCCGGAGCTGAACTGCTGGGGAACCGCCAACGGCTTTTTGTCGTCCCCGCTGACGGCAGCCCGGCCATTGTCCTGAGCATGGTGGATGGCCAGCGACTCGGCGAACGCGCCATCCCCCCGCGCCAACGACGTTGGACCCATTGGGACGACCAAGTCCTCACCTGGGATGACTTGGATCCTCAAGACAAATCACAGCCTCGCTCGCGACGGCTGGGCCTGTTCGATCCTTGGCTGCAAAAGTTCAGCTGGTCGTTCGACTTCTTGGAGGGGTCCCGCGCCTGCTTGGTGGAAGGACAGGAGCTGGCTGTCCTCGAACCCGACGGTCGATTCCGCATCTTCTCTCGAAACAAGCAGCGCCCACTGGTGGACGCGCAGCTGAACGAAGAGGCACCACCGCGATCGCCAGTGAAACAAATTCGCGTCCTGCGCTTCGCCGATCAATATGTGCTGGTCGTGAATCGTGCACCGAAGCAGCCCCGATCCACCCCGATGTCGCCATTTAGGTCGCAATCCCCACACCTCGTTCTCCAGGACGCCACGCTCCATGCCTTCGCTCGAGATTCGGGCGATTCTGTCTGGACCGCGCCCGTACACATCGAAGACTATGTCCTGCCCCTCGAACAGCCGTTTAGCTTGCCGGTCCTGACCTTGGTGCGCAGTACGAGACCGGCGAATCGCCGGCCCCGCCCCAACAGCCAGCAACCGGAAGTGCCGCCCAGCGCCTCCTTGGCATGCCTCGATCGCCGCGACGGCCGGATCGTGCTCATCGAAAATCAACTCCCGATGGCCCACATGTTGTCGGTAACCGGACACCCGGATCGTCAGATGGTCGCCATCCAGATACAGGACAACGAAGCCTATCAGTTGACGTTCACCGACCAGCCGCGACCCCCAGCGGCACCGGCCGACCTGCGTGGCACGGCAGGGTTCAACCGCCATTTGGCTCCCAGCCCCTTGGCTGAAACGGCCGGCAACCTGCTGGATTGGCTCGTTCCCAGCCAACCCGCTGCGCCAGCGGGTCGCCCCGCCCAGCCCGACGGGGCCCCGGATCCCGTCGACCAGGATCCCTTCGGCGAGAAAGAGTAGCGGCCGCCTCCAGCAGCAGGGTGAATTCGGGCGAAATGGCCTGAAATCGGACGCGTCCCCTGGTACAATAGATAGTTTGTGAGGATATTTAGGGATTCAACAGAACCTTCGACACCTTCGACTTGATTTGGGAGCCCGATCGATGACCCGACGAATTTCCCCCTGGGCCATGGCCGTAGTATTCGCCGTTGCTGGCTTAACCAGCGTTCCCCACGCCCATGCCATCCCCCCATTTCTGAAGGAATTCGAAGCGAAATACGTGAAGCCCGACTCGCAGAACGACAAGGAAAAGGCGTTCGCGAAATTGGCTGCCGCCGAGGAAACGGGCAAATGCAACCTCTGCCACATCAAAGACAAGCCCAAGACGGAACGTAATCCGTACGGAGCGGCGCTTTCCCAATTGTTGAAGAAGGACAATTTCAAGAAGGAGCGTTTGGAGAAGGAGGCGGAAGCGGCCCAGAAAGAAATCGTCGAAGCCTTTGAAAAAGTCGCCGCCCAAAAATTCAAATCGGATGACGAAAAATCGCCCACGTTCGGCGCCCTGATCGCCGAAGGCCAATTGCCCGGCGTGGCGCCGGCTCCGGCGCCCGAGCAAGTCGCTGAAAAGAAGCCGGAGGAGAAACCCGCCGAGGCCGCCCAGGCTCCTCCAGCGGCCCCAGCTCCCCCAGCAACCGCTGCCGTATTGGCCAACCAATTTGTGGATCAACTCAAGGGGGAACTGAAAGCCGAGTTGGTGGAACAACTTAAGAAGCAGTTGGAAACCGAACTGCGTCCGCAATTGTACGCGGAATTAAAAGGCGAGCTGAAGGCCCAGATCAAAGAGTCACTCAAGCCGGTGATCTATGCGGAGATGAACGCGCCGAAGACCTTCGATCCCAAGCAGGAACAGGATGCCATTCAGGCATTCACCACCATTGGTGGCGCCGTGCGAGAACTGGCCCAGAACGACGATTCCAAGAATGTGGATTTCCACCTGGGAGGGAGCCAGCTCGCGGACAACGGACTGGAAGGTCTGCGGCATTTGAGCAAACTGGTGCAATTGAACTTGCAAGGAACGCAGATCACCGACGCCGGTATGGTACAGCTGCAGAACTTGATCTCTTTGAAGCGTTTGACTCTGGCGCGCACCAAGGTCGGCGACGAGGGAATCGCGTATTTGAAGGGGCTGGATGGCCTAGAATACCTGAACCTCTACGGGACCCAGGTCACCGACGCTGGCATGAAGCATCTG
>SXHS01000348.1 GCA_005773145.1 Planctomycetaceae bacterium
AGCCTTTGATGGTAATGCCGTCCCCCGGGGCCGTCTGACCGGCGATGGTCAGGTAGGGATTTTGCACGGCGATCCAGCCGGCCAGCGTGATCGTGCCGCTCACGTCAAAGACGATGGTACGCGGCCCCTGCGCGGATTCGATACCATGGCGCAGCGATCCGATTCCAGAATCGCGGAGGTTTATCACGTGATACACGTCCCCTCCACGTCCCCCCAGGGCCAGGGCCCCCAACCCTTCAGCGCCCGGGAAAGCGACCGGTGGGGCGACCGAAATGGGGGGATCCACGCGCAGGTCAACAAATGTCACGCCGATGGTCGTGGCGTCCACCTTAACCGCGTCGTGGACGGACGCGTTATTAGGTGTAATGATGTACACATTTCGAAAATCGATCGAACCCGAATCCTTCACCTCAAGTCCGCGCCTATTGTTCCACAAGACTAGATCGGAAACCACGCTACGCCCACTATGGCCAGCCGACTTCATATGATGATGAAACGCCACTCCACCCGCCGATGCGTAGACAACATTGCGTTGGAATTGAGCCAATGGCACTGAGCCAACCGGCAACGTCGCTGCTCCTCCCGCCAGATTCGGCTGCGTCATGCGTTCCGAAAGAAACTGCGTAGCCGTCCCGTCCGTTCGCGTGATCCCCCGCGTCCAAAAGACGAACCCATCTCCACTGTGATCCGCAGCAATGTTATCCGTCAGGCGGATGCCAGGCCCCTGCAACCAAAACCCGTGACCTTGATGGCCCAGATCCTGGGCTTGGTCGCGAGCCGTCGATTCAATCGCTGTACCAACACTATACAGGGCAAGATTCCCCGACCAGTTGCCGACCTCATTGCCACTCGCACCGACAAAGGCCGCGCCTCGAACGTCGTAGGCGACATTGTTGGTCATATCCACATGGCTGCCGTCGCTCACGAAGCCCCAACCGGGGCTTCCGTCCACCACGCTCCCCCTCACGCGAGCCGCTTGCCGGACGTCGATCACGCCCGCTTGTTGAAAGTGCAGTGCGTAACGCCCGCGGCCGTTCGTCCCAGACCCCGCCAGCAGCGATCCATCCACGCTTAGGGTCGGATCGTTCGCAGCAACCAACTTGTTGGTTCGGCCTAAATCGTAGAAGCCGCCATTTGCAATATCCACGGTTGAGGTGCCTATGAACAGCACATGTCCGCGCCGCGCGACGACTTCGGTCGCGGATTCAATCGTTGCGTTGCGTGTCAGATTGGCTACTTGGATCGTCGAAGCGCCGGGGGGAATTTGATGGGCGAATGCCAACGGTGCGATGGTCACCAAACTCCCCGATAAAGAGAGAATCTGCCGAACTTCGCTCTCGCGCCGATCCGAACCGGTCCCGGCAATCACCAGTCGATCGCCAACTCGCCAGCCACTTGGTACGCGATTCAGTTGCAATTCCGTGGCCCCCGACGCGACGGAACCGGAAATAACCGCGTACTCGGTCTTCGCGCTTCCATGCATGGTCACCGTCCCGAGACTGATCAACCCGCGACCGATCCCCAAGGGATCGAAGGTGCGATCCAAAGGCCCCGGATCGGCAATGATCAAGCGGGCCTGAACGGCTGAGCCAATCGGCTGGGTGGCGGTCCCCATCTCGAACTGCGATTCCACCAACCCCACCACAGTCTCCACGCGCAGCGCCGTATTTCGCGTGTTATCAAACCGCAGCTTCCCCTCCAACCGCACGGTGCGAAGCGCCGTGCTACTCAAATCTCGATCCACGGTCACGATCACGCCCGATGGAATCGCCACGTTGGCCAGACTTGTGGGGACGCGGCCATTTTGCCACGTGCTTGGGGCGGACCAATTACCGCTGGCCACCGCGCGGTGCGTTACCAGTCGCTGCGGCACCAAGTCCATCAAGGCCAGAACTTGTTGTTGCATCTCGCGGTTCGTCGGAAAGGGTATGTCCGATTGAACCAACTCATGGGCCTCGGCGTCCGCGATCTGGTCGACTTGGCCCAAAATAACGCGACGCCAGGCAATCGCCTCGGCTGGCAACGGACTTTCGGCTCGATCGACTGGCAATCGTCCAGGCACGACAAACCAATCACGACCCAAGCCCCCGTAGACTCGATCCACGACCTGGTCGTCGTACACCTGATCGTTGGCAATCAGCGGTATGGGGGACTGGGCGGACTGGAACTGCAGAGTACCGGCCAGGTAGTTAGGCTGCGCCTGCCAAAGATTCAATAGGTCCCGCAACGCGATGGCGAAGTCGTCGTAGGCCGTTCGGCCACCGATCAACAGATCGTCCCCTGTCCCACCGTTGACCTGATCCGCCTCAAGACCGCCGATGAGCAGGTCCGCCCCGGCACCGCCGTCCAGGGTGTCCTGTCCGGCCCCACCCAAACCGACATCGGCCCCGTCGTCGCCGAAGATCGCGTCGCGGCCGTCCTCGCCAAAAACCCAATCGTCGCCGGCCCCGCCGCGCAGGCGATCGTCCCCTGCGCCCCCATACAGCGAGTCGTTTCCCGCTCCGCCGTCCAGCGAATCGTGCCCCGCCACCCCATTCAGCTGATCGTCTCCCAGCCCACCATCTAAGGAATCGTCCCCTCCCCCGCCGAACAATCGGTCATGCCCGATGCCGCCAGATATCGTATCGTTACCCCCCCCGCCGTTCACTCGGTCGTTCCCCGCCCCCCCCAACAACACGCTACGAACTGAACCGCCGCGGAGTACGTCGTCGCCATCGTCTCCCGACAGCGTGTTGGGGCCGCTGCCGCCTAAGATAATATCGTTCCCACGCCCGCCATATACGACCGAGGCAATCGCCGTGCTATTTGAGAATTGGTCGTCACCGTCGCCACCGTGAAATACCAGGTTGGCCACTTGACCGGGCGCGAACGTGCGCCGCACCAGCCCCTCCGGGCTCGACAACATCACCAACAGTTCTTGGCCTTCCGTGAACTGCACACTCAGGTTGTCCGCACGAGACGACCCGACAACCCACAACAGGCCGCTGTCCGGGGAGAGCGAGATGCTCCCCGTAGTCAGTACCGCGCGCTCCTCAAGTCGTTCGATTCCGGCAGCGCCGGAAAACGCGCCACGAGCAAGCCATCGGGGCCCATGGGATCGCGACGGCCAAGGCGAACGTCGGCGCAGACCACTACAGCCACGGATCCACCGTGCCGCACGGCAATTGAACATCGAGATCTCCCTCAAGCGACGACAGACACGCTGCGCCTTCGAGCCGATCTCGCCCCTGTGAGAATGAGCCCAAAATGAGAACGGACACCGGAACCTGCCAGAGCCCAACCCGAAGGCAGGGATTGGCACGCCACCCGGCACCCAGCGAATTGTCGGTTGCTGCACGGCGCATTCTACAGCCACAACGCATGCTAGCAGATGATTTTCCTGGAAATAACCGTTAAATTCTACCCAACCGACCTTTTTTCCGACCAACGACCCGGTCCGCTGCGCGCCGCCGGCCGACATGGAGGGGCATGGGTTATTTTCCAACGTGACCGATTCGCCTATGCTGGAAGACCACGGTTTTGGGGACTTTGGTCGGGGGCGTCGGTGGCATCGATCGCTTTGCAGGAAATTACGGCGGGCATCGCGTTCCCGGCGGCCGGCAACCCGGCCCAATACGTTTGGGAAAAGGCCTACGCACGCGCCGGTCTGGACTGGCGTTACCTGACGCTCGAGGTCCCACCGGGCCATCTGGAAGCGGCAGCGCGCGGCATGTTGGCCCTCGGCTTCCGCGGTTTCCACTGCAGCAATCCGCACAAGTCAACCGTGGTCCCCCTGTTGGGCCAACTCACGCCTGCCGCTGCGGCGATCGGCGCCGTCAACTGCGTCTACCGCCAAGGGGATCAATGGATCGGGGACAACACCGAGGGTAAGGGCTGCCTTCGTGCCCTACGCGCACTGGACGATCTCGCGGGCAAAAAAATAGTCGTGTTCGGAGATGGACGTGCCGCACGGGCCGTCGCTGTGGAACTCGCGCTGATGCCACCTGCGGAGATCGGTCCACAAGTGATCACAATCGTCAGCCGACACGAAGAACACGGTACCCAGCTTGTTGAGCAGTTGCATGCCTTGGGGCAATCGTCGGCGCACTGGAACGCGTGGCATGGTGACTTCGAAATCCCCGTCGATGTAGAGATTGCCATTCATGCGACGCCACTCGGATCACATGACTCTCAAACCCGCGTGCCGATCAATATCAGCTCGATACGAGCCGACATGATTGTTGCAGATCTGGTCTACGATTCCGTGGACACTCGCCTGCTACGCGAGGCACGCGAACGCCACGCCCGAACGGTGGATGGCTTGGCAATGCTAGTAGAACAAACGCTGCTGGACTTCCAGCTATGGACCGGAGTCGACACCGATCGAGACCTGATTGCCGACTCGCTAGAAGAATTCCTCAGCGTTTGAACCGAGCGAAACCCCGAGCCTAAGACAACTGAGCCTGCCCCATAGGCCCCTCCCCTGGCCGCGTCAGCCATTGACCACGTGAATGGGCTCGCCGCGCAAGTAGGCGTTGATATTGTCGGCCGCAATCTGCATCAGCCGGCGACGGGCTTCGCGAGCCCCCCAAGCCACATGTGGCGTGATGATGCAACGCGGAGCACCAATCAACGGATTGCGCTCCCGCGGCGGCTCGACCGAGAGCACATCCAAGCCCACGCCCGCCAATTGCCCTTGCTGCAGGGCGTTGCCGAGCGCCGCTTCGTCCACTAACGGGCCGCGCCCGGTGTTGATTAAGTACGCACTGGGTTTCATCATGGCCAATCGTGCCCCGTTCACCATCCGCTGTGTGGCCTCTGTCAGCGGACAATGCAATGTCACGACATCCGCCTCGGCGAACAAGCGATCCAGTGGCAGCCATTCCAACGCAACTCCCTCGATACGCACGCGATCCGCACTTCGCTGCTGCGCCGCTAAAATCGACATGCCGAAGGCATGACCAATACGTGCCACCTGCTGTCCAATCGCGCCCAATCCCACAATCGCCAGTTTCTTGCCGGCCAACTCAACGGACGAATCCACGTAAAAACAAAAGTCGGGGCAGCCTTGCCAGGCTCCATCTCGCACGGCACGATCATACCGAGCCACATGGTTGACCAACTCCAACAATAAAGCAAACACATGTTGGGCCACCGATGTCGTCCCATAGCCGGGAATATTGGTCACCACGATACCCCGTTGTCGCGCCGCCGCAAGGTCCACGACATTCGTGCCAGTTGCTAACACGCCTATGTAGCGCAATTCGGGCAACTGGGCCATCAGCTCGGCATTGATGATGTCTTTATTGGTCAGCACAATCGGAGCGCCCTGCGCTCGCTCTGCGGACAATGGGCCACTGCGATCATAAACGGTCACGTCTCCCAGAGCCTCAATCGCTTCCCAATCCAAGTCCCCCGGATTGAGGGTGTAACCGTCTAGTACCACAATGCGCGGACGACTCATGTGTGCAACCCCCAAGAGGCCCTAACGTGCTGGGACTTATATGAACTCGCCTCACGAAAATCGCGAGCTGATCCCCCATTTGTAGCACAGGATGGCTGCCTATGCCACTTCCAGATCACAGGCAAGATGCCTATGCCACTACTGGACCACAGGCAAGGTGCCTGTGCCGCGCTCACGGCTTGACGTCCAGGCTCACGTCTTCCAACACGGGACTGCTACCGCCATCTGGGGTTGTAAACGACACGCGATATTGAACCCAATGGTCCGACGCCGGCAACGTGAACTCATGTCCAGGCCGATCAAACCAGCTGGTAACCGTGCCATCGGCACCACGCCATTCCGCCTGCGACAGACCATCCTGGGTGGCGGCGCTGCGCAGCTGCAGACGCACGGCAGCGCCATGCGGGGTCTGCGCCGTCCAGCGCAAACGCCCCAGCCTGCCGTCGGATGGCCAGGGCAACTCCTCGGAGACGTAGCGTTCCTCGAGACGACGGTCGTAGATGTTGCCAATGTCGCGCCGCACACTGTAGTGTGGACCAAACGTCGGCAACCAGTCACGTCGCGCCACGGAAAACCCTTCCGGCCCGCCCCAATATAAATGGGCCCCCGTCCCGTGATCACCATGCTCCAAATGGCTGAAAATTACCAGATCGGTCCAGCCGTCCTGATTAAAATCAGCAGCGGACAGGGCCGACGAGGACTCAGCCGGCAAGCTGCTGCGGTTGGCCTCGGAATACTTGGCCCCCGTAGCGCCCCAATAGATATAGAACGGCAAACTCCGCGTGGTGTACGCATGGTAGTTGGTGGTGGCGATGTCCAGGATGCCATCTCGATTGAAATCGGCCACGGCCTGCTCCTCGGCCTCATACCCCTCCAACTGCATCGACCGCGCCGTCGAATAGCCCAGGGTCCCCCCCCATAGCAGCGACAGTACGCGACTTGGTGTTCCAAACTTGTCCTGATCATACGTCCCCCCCATGATCAGATCGAGCCAGCGGTCGCCGTTCAAGTCGGCGACCTCAATCGGGCCGGCCGAGTGCACTCGTAGTTTCTGGTGATTGGCAGGGCCATAGCCAGCCGGCCCTCCAAAAAAGATCTCCAGATTGTCCGTATCGGAATCGGGGAAAATCAAATCCAATGCGCCATCGCGATTCACGTCGGCAATCGTAACGCTCTGGCAGAAATGGGAATCCACCTTCAACTCGGTCCGATCTTCCGAGTGGTAGCCATGTTGACTCCCCCACAGAATGGTTCCGTTCGAGTGCCGGCTCGCGCCCGACACGCGCTTTCGAGGAATCACCAGATCCAAATATCCGTCTCGATTGAGGTCGGCAACCGATACTCCGTGACCGTCCTCCATGTCGGGGATGTCCCAACACCGATCGGGGCCAAACCCCGCCGCAGCTCCCCAATAAATCAGTCCGTCCGGAAAAGCGACGTCCACCCAGCCGTCTTGATTCAGGTCAGCAATCCCCACGACCCCTTGCCCCCTTCCCCGCAGAAGAGACATCGACGCCGTCGAGTAGCGGTGGTGTGAGTTGCCCCAGTAAATGAACGAGTCGATCGCCCCCACCTTACCACTCATGCGATTGATCAAGACCAACTCCGGGTGATCATCCGCATCCAAATCCGCAGCCAGCGCAGCAACCGCACCAAACCCCTGAACCTCTCGCCGATGGGCTGCGTGAAAACCGCGCGGTCCATTCCAATAGATGTACGAATTGACGTCATAAGTCGTGTCATCGTGGTCGTTGGCAAAAGCCAGATCGATCCAGCCATCCTCATTGAAATCGGCCAAGGCAACATCGGTCGCGTGCAATGTGGGGAGCGTCAACCGCTGAGCCGGTGAAAATCCAGAGGCACTCCCCCAGTAAACGAAGGAGTCGTTGCCCGTGTGATTGGCAAAAACCAGATCTTGGTGTCCGTCCTGATTCAAGTCCGCAACGCGACATTCGGTTGCCCCCCGGGTCTCCAATGGGCACCACGGCTCCGCCTCCAGTCCGCTGGGCGCTCCCCGAAATATCTCCGCCCGGTTATTACGGTGCAATAGAACCAGATCCAGGCGGCCGTCTCCCGTCAGGTCTGCCAACTGCATACCGAGCGGATCCCCACCCATACGGACTTCGCGACGTCGTTCGGAAAATCCCTCTCGACCGCCGAAGTAGATGTAAATGCTCTTGTGCTCGGAATTGTTGTTCAGAAAGATCAATTCGGGGTATTCGTCCCCCGTCAATTCTCCCGCCGCACAGGCCACCGCGCTGATCGTGGGGATGGAAGTTCGCTGGGCCGCGCTGAGCCCCGTGGGGCCGTTCCAATAGATAAAAGATTCCAGGTGTTGACTAAAGCCAAAACGCTCCCCCCCCTCGATCCCCGAGTTGGCGAAAGCAAGGTCCACGTAGCCATCGTGATTGAAATCGGCAGCCGCCACTCCCTGGGCCATGAGCGTGGGCAGCTCCGTGCGCGTCGCCAGGGTATAGCCGCGGACCCCGCCCCAATAGATGAGGGCCGGCATATCTACGGAATAGTTGTGGATGTAATTGCAGAATACGATCTCCTGAAATCCGTCGCCGTTGAGGTCCACCACGAGCGAACGGCCCCCTCCTTCACTGGGCAGTCGCTTGGCGTTTTGCTCACGCGACGCAACCTCTCGCAACCAGCGGGCCAGCGGCTGGTGCTGGGGGACTTCGGGCAAAATCGACTGCGGACCGTCCTTTTGTCCCCGATAGATGAACGCGTCCACGTTCTCAACATGATCGTGGTCCTGCCCCACAAAGATATCCAGGAATCCGTCGTTATTGAGATCCCAGCGATGAATCATTTGCATCTTGCCCGAGCGTGTGATGTACAGATTGGAGCCGCTGTCCTCCAACGTGCCACGCGCAAAATCCTCAAACAGATGATGATGCATCAAGACACGGAAGGCACTCTCATCCCCCCGTTCCGCCCCTCGAACCATTTGCGCGCCGAGTCCCACTAGCCCCAGACCGAGTAGAATAACCGCGCATCGAGCACCAGCGCAACGTTGTTCCGTTTGACCGTTCACGTTCATCTCCCAGAAGTCGATTCTTGTGCCATGAGCGGCGACTCAGAAAGCGGCGACCGCCCAGGTACTATCGTACACAGGACGCTCGCCCGGTGCGCAGGCTCACCCGGATCCCCCGATCATGATGGGTGGCAGGCAGAAGCCTCCATACCGTTTGTTCCCCGGCGGGAGGCCTTCGTCGTATCGCGCCCGTCCGCCTCAGGCCCCTTGGCTTGGCGGGAGTGGAAAGCGTATCGAAATCGGTTCAACACGCGGAGAATCGCTGGCATGCGTCACATAAGTGGATGCACGCAGGGCGTATGCATTGAGACCATCCTCGGCCTGAACACCGAACTCATGGCCTCCCCCCCCTGGCCCCAATCTCAAATCTCAAATCTCAAATCTCAAATCTCAAATCTCAAATCTCAAATCTCAAATCTCAAATCTCAAATCTCAAATTTGAGATTTGAAATTGGAAAATGGAAATCTGAAAGGGGCGCCACGAAGGACATTTTAAGGGGCATCAGGGGATCGCCAGGTGTCGGCGTTTGATGTGAGGCACGCAACTCCCCGGCCGTTCATAACCCAGCTCATACAGACACATTCCCGGACGATCATGCAGCATTTTCCAGGGTAAGGTTACGACGTTCGCATAGAAGTGCGCCCCTGAAACAACCGGTTGCAGTCGAGGGCGGCGCGAATGGCCGTAGCGCTCCAAAGGTGCCTCTTCAAAGTAAAGCGGCTTGTGCATCAAGAGCGATGGCTCCCAGGAATACTCAAACCGGTCCAGAAATCGCACGCGTTCAATCTGCGTATCCAATTGTTGCCGACAGTCCGTCGGCAAGTCACCGGCCGGCGTCGCGATCGATGTGCTAAGTTCCTCCATTGATTTCTGAGTAAGTTCGGCAGGACATTCCACCACGTGTGGCCGAGGACGCGGTGCGGCGATTTCAGGGGCGAGCTGGGCCACTTGGACAGGCGCTGCGGGCATGCGCAACGGATGCGCGGTACCGAGGGATAAGGATCGTAGTGGATTGCGCCCCTTCGCTATCTCGTCGCGCAACGTCGATGCGGGAGCCGGCATCGTGGCGGTTGGGACGGACGCGTTGCGACCAGCCTCCAGACTCGACTGATACGCCGCACCCTGAAGCTGGCCCCCCCAGGCAGGACCACTAGGTTGCACATCGGCTGCATTGACCGGGGTCGAAAGCCCTATCATCACGCCGACCGTGAGCCAGCCCCAACCACATCGAGACGTTGCCCATCGCGTTCCGTTCATAGGATTCCCCGTGTCCTTTTCGCGCGAATGCTCATGAGGCCTGCCGTCAGACCTCATTTACGTGATCGACCCCTACGGTCGGCACGCTTAGTAGAATAGAAACGTCCGGCATGACCAGAATAATCGTCATATCTTGCCAAAAGTCACCCAGAGTCGCTGGCAGCGTGGTGTGGCCCAAATCGCAACAATCGCTGGCATAACGAGTTATCAACGGCCGGCGGACGGAAAATCCATGTGCGAAAACCGTTGACAGTGTTACGGTTTGGGACCATAGTGGATGTTTGTGCGTATTTTGAGCATTGTGCATTGAGTATTGTGCCAGCACCCCATCTTTCCTCCAGAGGCCGTAAGCCGTGACCCCACCAAAGGCCCCCGACTCCGAACTCGATTCCCTCGTCGTCATCGAATCGACGGTTCCCGCCGCAGCGCCAGCCTCCGCCAGCGCGACCGGTCGGTCCCCCGCGTCCCCATCCGCGTCCGGAGCGTCGTTGTTATCCGATCGTCTGGAGACCTTGCGTTTGGATCCCAGCATGCGAGGCCATAGCGGCGGGAAACTACTTCTGATGTGGTTGCTCGTATTGCTCCTAGGAGTTGGTGCGGCGATCGCCAACGACCGAGGCCACCTGGGCCCACGTTTGCGCCCCTTTCTGGCAGCGCGCTGGGCCTCCCTCACCGCCGGCGCACCTGCCAATACGCCGACGCCAACCGTCATCGCGCCAGACAACGCCGTCGTGGACACAGAACCCAGCGGGCTGACGACCACCGGCTATATTGTGGCACGCAAGGTGGTACATATCAGCGCACGCGTCCCTGGTGTGATTGTGGACTTGCCGGTCGAGGAGGGTGATGTCGTCGAGCACGGCGGCTTGATCGCGCGTCTCGACAATGCTCGATTTCGCGCAGATCTCATGCAGGCCAAGGCCAAAGTCGCGGAAACCGAAGCCTACTACGCTCAGCTGAGCGCCGGCGCCCGGCAAGAGGAAATCAACCGAGCCCGGGCGGTCTTGGATGCCAGCAAGTCCGATGCTGTTCTGGCTCAGCAAGAAAAAAAGCGAGCCGAAGGATTGCGCGGTGTGGATCCGGAAGCGGACTACGAACGCGCCATGGCCAATTTCAGCCGCACACAGGCGGTCGAGCAACAGGCTTCATTTGCCTTGGACCTGCTCAAAGCCGGCGCCCGATCGGAGGAACTGCTGGCGGCCAAGGCCGCGATCGCACAGGCACAGGGCGCATTGGCCAAGGCACAAGTGTTGTACGATGCGACCGAAATCGTGGCTCCAGAGCGAGGAACCGTCCTCACGCGGTCGGTGGAAATCGGACAAGGCGTTCAGGCCGAGTTGGGAGGTCCTCCCATATGTGTCCTGGCTGATTTGTCGCAATTGGAAGCTGAAGTGGACGTTGCCGAACGCGAACTAAATAAAATTGGCCTCGAACAGACCTGCGAGATCACCACGGAGGCCTACGCCGATCGCGTCTACCGCGGCGTGGTGCGGTGGATCAGCTCCAGCGTCAATCGGCAGAAGGGATCAGTGGCGGTAAAAATCCGCATCGACAATCCCGACGGGTTTCTCCTCCCTCAAATGAATTGCACGGTGGTCTTTCAAGACACGAAGCCGACGACGCCGGCTGAGCCGGCGCCCGGGGCCACTCCCGAAACGACTGCCCAATCCGCCCGTTAGCCCTTTCGTCGAGACACGCCCTATGTCGTCCCTCAC
>SXHS01000349.1 GCA_005773145.1 Planctomycetaceae bacterium
CGGATGACGCGGCCATCGTTCTGTGGATTGAGACCCAAGTCCGAGCTAATAATGGCCTTTTCGATGTCCTTGATCGTGTTGGCATCATACGGCCGGATGAGGATTTGCGTCGGTTCAGGGGCTCCGATCGAGGCCAACTGCTTGAGCGGCGTGGGGGAACCGTAGACCTCGGCTCGCAGGGAATCGACCAGGCCCGGATTGGCACGTCCGGTGCGTATGCCCCCCAGGCTCTTTTTGAGCACATCGAGGGCCTTCTCCATCCGTTCTTCGGCGTCCAGGAGGATTTCGTCTGCATCCATCGTGGGGACCTTTCACAAGGCGACTCGTGAGTTGTCAATCGTTTCCTAGGGAATTGGCGAGGAGGGGGAATGCGCGACTATCGTTCGGCGGGAGCCAACTGGCTGGAGATGATGGTACCGACCGGTTCGCCCCGGATCGCGCGCTGGATATTCCCTTCGGTCTTGTAATTGAAGACCAGTATCGGCATGGCATGCTCCATGCACTGCGCAATGGCAGTATGGTCCATAACGCGTAGCTTCTGATCCAATACGGCCGAGTACTGCAGGTGACGGTACAGGACGGCGTGGGAGTTGAGCTCCGGATCGTCGCTATAGACGCCGTCGACGCGGGTCGCCTTCATAACAACGACGGCTTCCAACTCCAAAGCCCGCTGAGCGGCCGCCGTGTCAGTCGTGACAAACGGGCTCCCCGTGCCACCAGCGATGATCACAATTCGCCCCTTTTGCAGGTGTCGCTGGGCCCGGCGGCGAATATACGGTTCGGCCACGCCATCCATGCGAATGGCGGACATCAGCCGCGTGTCCGAGCCGAGTGACTCGAGCGCATCCTGCAATGCCAGGCCATTGATGACCGTGGCCAACATGCCCATGTAGTGGGCGGTCGCTTCCTGAATGCTGGCGCTCGTATGTTTCAACTGGGCGCCTCGCACAATATTGCCACCGCCAATCACGACGGCAATCTGACAACCCTCGCTCCGTGCCGCATGCACTTGCCGCGCGATCTCCAAGACTTCATTCATGTTGATCCCGCGCTCTCCTGGGCGGACGAAACTCTCGCCCGAAAGCTTCAGGACCACACGGCGAAACTTCAACGATTCATCGGCATCACGGCTGGTCTTCATGGGCTTGTTGCCTATTTGCAAGGGCTCCTACTTGTCCCCGAGTACCCAGTGCACGAATTTCTCGACCTTGAAGCCGTTCTGTTCGGCATACTTGCCCACGGTCACCTTGTCATCCTTGACGAACGACTGTTCCAAAAGGACCGATTCCGCGTAAAAGTTGCGGAGCCGTCCTTCGACCATCTTGCCGATGATGTTCTCCGGCTTCCCCTCCTTGCGGGCGGCTTCCGTGAGTACCTCACGTTCCTTCGCGACAACGGATGGATCCAGCTCTGCGACATTCAGCGCCTGGGGCCGCATGGCGGCGATATGCATGCAGACATCGCGCACCGGTTGATCGCCGGCGCTCCCTTGAACCTGCACCAACACACCAGCAACCGTGGTTGCGTTGTGTGAATAGCCGCTACAAGGTCCGTTGAGACGAACGAACCGCCCCACGTTGAACACTTCACGGATTCGGTTGAACATGTCGTCCTTGCGCGCTCGCAACGTCGTACCCGACTGCCCCGGAGAGCCTTGGTCCAGCAGTTCATCCGCTGTGGCAGCTCCGGGCCCACAGGCCAACTGCTTCGCCAAGTCGTCGGCTAGTTGAATGAACTCGTCCGTCGCAGCGACAGGAGCGCTTTCGCATTTCAGTTCCACCATGGCCCCCACGCCTTCACTCAAGCTGGCGTAGATTCCGAATCGCCCGAACGCCGTTTCGCGGTCCCCTCGGCCCACCTGAATCTGAGCGCCCCGTTTGCGTAGCCAATCAACCGCTGCGGCTTGATCCCCACCCGTCTCTTGCAAGGCTTTCTTGCAGTCCATCATGGGAAGGCCCGTCTTATTCCGCAGCGTCATCACAGCCGCCGCCGTAATCTCCGCCATCACCGATACTCCTCATGCCAAAGGGCCAATGGCCCATCTATAAACAAATCGTAAAAATAAAACATGCGGACCACGCTGCCCGGTCGCCACTCGCTAGGACGCTTCGGCCGGTTCACGCGTCACACCCGCCACGGGAGCCACCCCCGCCTTCGCCTGCGCTCCAGAAGAGGTCGCCCCCTCCAAGCACGCATCGGCCAGCAGTCGCACGACGAGTTCAATCGAGCGGAGGCCGTCATCATTGCCCGGAATGGGCAAGTCCACCGGGTCCGGATCGCAGTCGGTATCCAGAAGCGCGATGGTGGGAATGCCCATCTTGCGGGATTCGTTGATCGCGTTCTTCTCTTTGCGGGGATCCACGACCACGACGCAAGCCGGTAAACGATTCATCGTGCGAATGCCATTCAAATTGCGAAACATGCGTCGATATTCACGCTGCAACGCGGATTGCATCTTCTTGGAATACGTCGACAACTCGTCGCTCTTAATCACATGTTCCAACTCTTCCAAGCGACCCAAGCGGCTGCGAATCGTGCGGAAATTAGTCAGCGTGCCACCAAGCCAGCGGTCCGATACGAATGGCATGGCACAGCGGGTGGCTTCACGATCAACCGTCTCCGCCGCCTGACGCTTGGTCCCAACGAATAAGGCGAACGAACCGTTGCTGACCACATCTCGCAAAAACTTGCGGGCCCGCAACAGGCCCCGCACGGTCTCCCGCACGTCAATAATGTGAATCAAATTGCGGCGGGCATAAATGTAGGGCGCCATCTTCGGGTTCCAACGACTGGCCCGATGCCCGAAATGCACCCCCGACTCAATCAACGACTGTACCAACGTATTTTCCACGACCATCACTCCTCGACGACCTCAGTCGCCGCCTACGGCACGCCATCACCCAATACGGTTACCGACGGTACCACCACCAGCCACCGCACCACGGTCTGACTCGGTCGTCAGCCGTTCGGCATATGCGGACACGCCTTTTCCAGGAAACATTTGGGCAAGCCCCGAGCGCAAGGACAACAGGTCCCTTGGGGACTGCCCGACCGAACTCAGCACTATAGCCGAGTTCGCCGAGTACGGTCAACAGGGCCCCGTTGGGCAACGCCGTGACCCATTGCATGCATGCCAGCCGTGCAGGCACCACAAGCAGCCGCTGCCGGAATAATTGCCGCAATCGTCAAAGTTTACTCAAAGGCCTTGGTTGGACCTACCGATAAATGGTCAGCCCAATGCCATACCCGGAGCCATGCGCCTGCTAGCAGACGCACCCTGGGAGAGCCTGCGGCCGGGGGGGGGAGGAAGAGATTGGCGATGGACGAGGGATCGCTCGCATTGGCAGGCGGTGCCTCAGGGTCCCTGGTCCTGTGGTCAGTTCCGTGGTGGCAGCACACTCTGCTAGGAAGTGGAATACCGATGAGTCGGCATGCAACGCGTTTCGGCAGGTGGGTCTTCGCTTTTCTCACGATCATGACGGGGTGTCACCCGGTGCAGCCTTTCTATTTGGCTGAGGACGGCGACTTGTCCCATTATTTGGAATCTGCCACGCAGATCGAGCACCCCGACGTGGAAATTGCCACGTTGGATGAGGTGTCCGGATCCGCGGTCCCCTCCACGATCGTCTCCCCCAACTACCAAGAGATGTGGGATTTGACGCTCGAGGAGGCTGTGTCGATCGCCATGAACAACAGCAAGGTGATCAAGGAACTGGGGCGCATTTCCCGTGGCTTTCAAGGCATTGGTCTCGCCCAGCGATCGGACACGGTGCTGCAGAATCCTGATTTCGCCAGCACGATCTACGATCCGGCGATTCAGGAAACGCGCGTCGGAGCGGCCGAAGGCGTGGAGGCAGCCTTGTCAGCCTTTGATGCCCAGGTGGCATCGTCCGTCACGTGGGATCGCACCAACCGCCCACAAAACTTCCAGGCCATTTTCACGCCGACCCTAGAACAAGACCAAGTGAACATGCAGACGGAGTTGTCGAAAAGAGCCGCGACGGGCACCCAGTTCTTCTTCCGCAATATCACCAACTACGACAAGAGCAATCAGCCCATTCGGGCACTTCCATCGGACTGGTTCCAGGCCCTGGAACTAGAAGCACGCCAACCCTTGTTGCAAGGTCGTGGCGAAATGGTCAACCGCATTCCCATTGTGTTGGCTCGATTGCGCACGGATGTGCGACTGGCGGACATGGAGGCCAGCGTACGCAACGCCGTCAATGATGTCGAGCGAACCTATTGGGAATTGTACTTCGCCTATCGCAACCTGTCCGCAACCAAGACCGGACGCGACAGTGCCTTGGCCACATGGCAGCGGGTCAATGCACTGCTCGAGGCATCGGCCGAGGGTGGTGAAGCGGATAAGGCAGCACAGGCCATGGAGCAATACTATTTCTTCCGTTCACGCGTCGAAGAGGCCCTGCGCGATCTTTATCGCGTGGAGGGACAGTTGCGGCGTCTGATGGGAATCGCCCCCAGCGATTGTCGCCTGATCCGCCCCATAGACGAACCAACCACCGCTAAAGTCGATTATGACTGGTGTGCCATTCTGGAGGAATCCATTACTCGTAGTGTGGAACTGCGTCGGCAGAAATGGATCCTCAAACAGCGAGAATTGGAACTCGTCGCGGCCAAGAACCAGCTGCTGCCGCAACTCGACGCTGTCATGTTGTATCGCTGGTTGGGCGTCGGCGATCAGCTACTCAGCGAAGACCGCAGCGGTCTGAATTTTCCGGCGCCCGGTTCGACGGCCTGGGACGAGCTGACGGA
>SXHS01000046.1 GCA_005773145.1 Planctomycetaceae bacterium
CCGAGACGGCGGCTACCTTTAATTCCGAGCGCGGGTCGGGTTATCCGTTGTATGTCGCGATCGTAAACCACTAAACAAATCGATATGGATCGCCCGCCACTCGCATGCGCCAGGTCCGCCGCCACTACCCGTTCGATCTGAACAAGCGGCGTGAGGCTGGCGTGTATGTTGATGACGGTTCGATCCTGTTTGCCGTGAAAGGCGCATGGGAGTCGCTGCGTCCTCATATTTGTCACGTGTCATGCTCAGCGTCCGAGGAACCTATCGCCGCCACGGCGGATATGCTGGCCGCGTGCGACCGTACGGTACATCGCCTGTCATCAGCAGGACAACGTGTACTGGCGGTGGCCCATAGGCCTCTCGTCAGCCTGCCGCGGGCCGGTGACGGCGACCAGTCGCTGGCCCAGGATCTTGTGCTCCAAGGCTTTCTGACATTGGACGACCCCATTCGCGGGGAGGTACCGGCTGCCGTCGCCAGCTGCCATACCGCCGGGATACAAGTCATCTTGATCACCGGCGATCATCCGGACACAGCCGCAGCTGTGGCTCGAAAGTGTGGCATATTGGCCGAAGATCAAACTGTTGAGAAACATGTGATACGGGGGGACGAACTGTCGCAATTACCTCCGCAACAACTGCGAGAGCGTTTAAAAGGAGGGGCCCGCGTGTTTGCGCGCACGACGCCCGAACAGAAAATGACGGTCGTTATCGCGTTGAAGGATCTCGGTCATGTCGTGGGAATGACGGGGGACGGCGTCAATGACGCGCCCGCACTCAAGGCGGCGGATGTCGTCCTGCTTGATAACAACTTTGCGTCCATTGTCGCCGGCGTGCGAGAAGGACGCACTGTATTTCACAATCTTCAACGATTTATTACCTACGTGCTGGCCAGCAATGTGCCGGAAATTGTTCCCTATCTGCTGTATATCGCATTCCCAGTTCCGTTGGCGCTATCCGTGATTCAAATTCTCAGTATTGACCTTGGCACCGACATGTTGCCCGCCATTGGGCTCGGCCAGGAGCCGCCCGAGTCGGACACGCTCTTGCAACCCCCCCGTCCGAACCACGAGAGATTATTATCGTGGGAAGTGATGAGCACCGCGTATCTTTTTCTGGGCGTCGTGCAGGCAAGTTTCTCGCTGGCCTTGTTCTTTGTGGTGCTTGTCTCCGGGGGATGGCAGTGGGGCCAGACGTTGTCCGAAACGGATCCCTTGTATCGATCAGCCACGGGTATCACCTTATCGGCCGTGATCCTGCTGCAGATTGGCAATGTGTTGTCGCGCCGATCGTTCCATCGCTCAGGTCTGGATGCCGGCTTGCTCAAGAATCGCATTCTACTGCTTGGCATCGCCTTAGAGATCGTCTTTTCCTGGGCCGTGCTGTACTGGGCTCCGGTGCAGACAGTACTGGGAACCGGTCCCGTTTCGCTGGCCATGTACGCCTGCGCGTGGCTGGGCATACCGTTGATTTTCGTACTGGGTTGGCTACGCAAACAGTTGCAGGGTTAATCCGACCATGACGCCGCGTTGGATCCCGGCTCAGCAGCCTTTCGCTCTCCGCGTCCTTCGCGACTTGGCGGTCGTGAGAACAGGCTAAGCCAGTTCCAGGATCGGCTGATCAACGGCCAGCGAATCGCCGACCTGGGCCAGAATCTTGACGACACGACCGGCGCGGTGCGCATTGAGCACGTTTTCCATTTTCATGGCTTCCATCACCGCCAAGTCTTCGCCCGCTTGGACCTCACTGCCGACTTGCACCAGGAGCCGAGTGAGCAATCCGGGCATGGGGGCGCAGACGATTCCCGTCCGTTCGCGGTGTGGCTGGGCGGGCATGGTCGCCAGCAGTTCCGCAGCGCGAGCGGTGAGCACCAACACATCGATCTCGGCCCCCCAATGCCAGAGCCGCAGGTAGAGCTCGCGCCGCTCCACTTGCATGCAGATCGGTTCGCCATTGATCGTGCCGCGGAAGAGGAGCTGGCCGAACTGCCAGTCGCTAAGCACTTGATACAACCTGCCATTGTGGTCGACCAGGTGCCCCCCCGGAATCGCGGTGACGCGCACCGGATACGACTGGCCCTGGAGGACCACAACCCAGTCATTTTCCACGGGCCGTTCATAGCCAGGGAGTTGTCCCGTGATGCGCGCGGCCCGTTCACGGTATCGTCGATGCATGGCGGCGGCGACTGCCACCAACTGCGATGGGTCATCATGCACTACGTGCTCGGGATGGAACCCTAGCGGGAACTCCTCGGCGATGAAATCCGTGGTCAGATTTCCTGCGCGAAACCGCGGGTGATCCACGAGGGCCGTCAAGAAACTGATGTTGTGCGAAATACCCCGAATTGCGAATTCGTTCAAGGCGTCGCGCAGTCGCACCCGGGCTCTTTCTCGCGATGCGCCATGTGCGATGACCTTGGCCACCAAAGGGTCATAGTAAATCGAAATTTCTCCCCCTTCCGACACGCCGGAATCGACGCGGACGCCGGACGCTTCGGCGGGGGGCTGAAAGCGGACGAGTCGTCCCACGGAGGGAAGAAAGTTGCGCAGCGGATTTTCCGCATAGACGCGGGCTTCCATGGCCCATCCGTGTAGCGGGACTTCGGACTGCTGGATGCGCAACGCTTCACCAGCCGCGATGCGGATCATCCACTCCACGATATCGATGCCCGTGACAAATTCGGTAACGGGATGCTCGACTTGCAGTCGCGTATTCATCTCCAAAAAGTAGAACTGGCGGTCCGCATCGACGATGAATTCGACGGTACCGGCGGACTGATAGTGCACGGCTGTTGCCAAGGCAATCGCCTGGGCCTGCATCGCGGCGCGCATGGTCGGATCGAGAAAGGGGGACGGAGCCTCC
>SXHS01000350.1 GCA_005773145.1 Planctomycetaceae bacterium
AACAGCATCAGCTTGAAGGGGAGCGATATCAGGACAGGGGGCAGCATCATCATGCCCATGGAGATGGTGATGGTGGATACCACAATGTCCAAAATCAAAAAGGGAAGGTAGATTTGAAAACCGATGAGGAAAGCGACCTTGAGTTCGCTGAGCATAAACGCCGGTAGTAGTGCCCGCAGCGGCACATCGGCGTAGTCCGTTGGTTCGGGGCCCTTCTCTTGCAGGTACTCATAGAAGAGCCAGACGTCATCGCTGTTCCCTGCCAGCTCAATCTGACGACTCATGAATTCTCGAATGGGGGTGATGCCAGCGGTCCAGACCTCCTCGAGACTCATTGGCGTCGATTGACTGGTGTATGGTTCAATGGCGTTGTCATACACCTGTTGCCATACAGGGGCCATGACCAACAAGGTGACAAACAGGGCGATCGAAGTCAGGACCTGACTGGGTGGGAGCTGTTGCGTACCCAACGCCTGCCGCAAGAGTCCCAATACGACCAGGACACGAATGAAGCACGTTGTCATCAAGAGGATGCTGGGGGCCAGGCTGAGCACGGTCAGCATCAGCATCACCTGGAGCGCCGAACTCAACCCCTGAGGGCTCGTCCAAACCTGGGGGCCACCTCCTAAGAAGCGGGCCATGTCCCAGGCGTCGGTTGACGTCGGGGTTGCCGTTTCCGCGTCCGTTTCCGTCAGCGCTTCGGCAGCCCCCGTCAGCGCCACTCGGCCCTGTGAAGACACGGTGTTTCCCTGCCCCCATGAGCGCATGGGGCTCCCCAAGTTGCCCAGGACAATCAACACGCCGACCATCACCCAGCGGAGGGAGCAGCCTCCTTGAATGGCTCTCCCAGGCGTGAGTCCGGAAACGAGCGACGCAAAAGACCTCACGGCGTTATCCATTGGAGCTGCCGCAGCCGCTTCGCGTGTTTTCGAGCGTGTCGTCATCGTCGACCATCCGTCGTTTGCGGCATTAACGGGCTGTCGTTATGCTCGTTGCCTTGGGCTGGGCGACCGCAAGATCCCGTACCAATCGGCTGCCCGAGCGGGTCCCCAGTTCACTCAATACGTCCCGAAAGGTCGCCGAGGAACTACCTGGGCGATATTGGTTGCAAAGGCCCACGATGCGGTCCACCTCCTCGCGCTCCGTGACCTCCGCCAGAGTCTCGGCACCGGTGGGCGTGACTGAGACCAGCAACAGGCGGTGGCCCAAGCGGATCAGCTGCAACGTTTGACGCTCGGCGATACGCGTTCGTCCCAGGACATCGATGACATCCTGCGGCAACAGAGGTAGCGGATTTCCCGCGCGGCGACGGGCAATCCAAACCACTACAGCAAACAGACCCAAGACAATGCTGAGGCTACTCGCCGCGGTGAGCAGAATGCTGACGGGTTTGGAACGGGTACCCGGGGAGTCAGGCCCCGCCGGCACTTCGCCACGCCGCTTGAGTGGAAGGGCTCGTGAATTCCGTTCCTTACCTACGGGAGGGAAGACGCGGGCGCGATTTTCATCGGTGGGCGGATCCGCCGCATATCCGGCGGGTACAACGCGGTCTTGTCGTATTTTCGCGTTGGAGGGTGCGCGAGCCATGGGTTGCGTGGCAAGAATGTCGGCTTTGCCAGTCGCCCGTGCTCGCTCTGGATCACGCCGCCCTGTGGCGGAATTTTCACGTGTCGGACGCCCTTTAGTATTGGCCGACTGGGCCGTGGCCGCCGAGGCGACGCCTGATAGTAGAACGAAAAATAAGAACAGGCGGTTCGGGCTCATACGGATCCATCCGCGTCTGGGGCGACTAGGCCAGGTCACCGGCGACCAACTCCACCACGCGCACGCAGAAATTATCGTTGAGGACCAGGATTTCACCGCGCGCCACTAGGCGTCCGTTGACAAAGACGTCGACGGGATCTCCCGCCAATTTTTCCAATGTGACGACGGATCCGCGTTTCAGTCGCAGCACATCCTCGATCGGTAGATGAGTGCGGCCGAGTTCGATTCGTAGGTCCAGCTCGACATCTCGAATCAGTTCGAGTGTGGCCTCATCCTCGTTCGGGGGCGTGCTCGCTAGTTCTGCCATCTGAAATCGGATGGCGTTTTCGGTGACGGCACCGCGCGAAGGAGGCGCAACGGGCCGATCGACGTCGGCGATCGCATCCTGCGCTTGTTGCAACAACTGATCGATGTCCGCAGACTGCAGCGGAGACGGAGTTCGCAGCAAATCGGCACCGGGCCCAGATGCCCCGGTGGCTGGTGTTATCGCAGCCTCTGGAATCGGGCCGCTATCGGCGGTTTGCGGTACGTCGGCCATAGGAATCCATTCCGCTGGCAATTGGCCGCCGACCGCGCCTCAATTCGAGGCACCCCTAGGGCCGGCGCTCATTGTTCCATAAACGAGAAATCACTAATAATGACGGACTGTAGCAGGGGCTTGCCCAACGTGGTGTTAACTTTCGTCAAAATGCGCCGTTTAATCAACCCCAAACCGGCGTCGGTCAAATCCGTCAATTCCGCTGTCCGCATGGTAATGATCACCTGCTCGCGCACACGGTTCATGCTCCGCTTATACATTTCTTGAAATTCCGGCTCTTCTGCCTCCTTAACGGTGGCAAACAAGTGAAAGTCAATACGCAGCGTGACGTTGCTCGTCGGCTGGAATGCTGTCACGCCAAATTGGCCGAGATCCATCTCCATGGCGTGCTCGCTGTGATCGGCGTGATGACTGTCTTCCTTCTCCACCTCATGCTCCACCTGCTTGTCGACCGAGGCGTGTTCCGGTTCCGACGATTCAGACGAGCTGGGGAACAGTAGCATGACAGCTGCTAGCTGGCCGAGCACGAGCACGGCGACAGCCCCACCGATCATCAGTTTCTTCATCATGCCCGACTTGGGGGCAGCTTCGGCGGCGGCGGCGGGAGCGGCGGCTTTCTTGGCATCTTTATCCGACATGGGTCATGGCTCACGGTTGAAAGGTTACGGTAGCGTTGGCAATCGGACTCCGTTCGACACGTGTTTCCTTAAGGCGAGTCTGTTGTTCCAGGTTGGTCGCAATTTCATCCAAGACAAAAATCTCGACCCGTGCGTTCTGTTGCGAGGCCTGGAGGTCCGCTTCCAAGTTGGCCGGTTCGTGCACGCCCGCCACGGCCATTCGCAATCGGCTGGGTTCGATCCCCTGCCGGGACAAGAACTCAAGCGTGCTCCGTGCCCGTTGAAAAGCAAGTTGCCAGGGGTCTACTTCCTGTGACAGGGCTTCGGCCTGTAGCCGAGCCACGTGGCCTCGGATTTCAATTTTTTGTGGTTTGCCACGCCAGGTGGCGGCTTCTTGTTTGAGATGCTGTTGCGCGGCGGCCGTCAGTCGATCGCTTGCTAAGGGGAACTGGATGGTGGTTCCCATGGAAGTCCGTCGGCCCGGCGGGGTGGGCCGCGATTCGGGTTGTCCCAAACCACGAGGCGCCACAACGTCGGCCGGGAGATTCGATGGAACCGTTCGCTCGCGACCCGCGATACTCAAGTCGGCCAACGTCGCCTGACCCCGATGCCACCAATTGCCAAGCATTCCGACGGTGGACCGCTCGTGCCCGAACACCTGGCGCATCGATTCGGCCGTGGCCTGAAATTCGGAGGTTTGTTGGGAGTCCAAGGTACTCATGGATAACAACATGATGAAACAGGTCAATAACAAGGCCATCAGATCGGCAAAGGTGATAATCCAAGCGGGGCTTTGCCCCACACGATCCTCGTCGTCTTCCGTCATGGCCGTTCCTTCCCTGTCAGGCCGCTCGGCGGCGGGAGAGACGTTCTCGCGCGGGGAGGAACGTACTAAGTTTCTGTTCGACCACACGCGGGTTCTCACCCGACTGTATGGCCATGACACCCCGCACAATAATCTCCATGGCCAGCCGCTCTTGTTTGCTGATATATCCTAGCTTTTCCGCAATGGGTATGAATAAAATATTGGCAGCGACTGTGCCGTAGAGAGTGGTGATGAGGGCGACCGCCATCCCCCCCGCAATCGCGGAGGGCTCCGTCATATTGCCGAGCATCATGATCAGTCCCAATAGAGTTCCGATCATGCCGAATGCAGGGGCAAAACGGCCGGCCTGATCCAGAATCGCCTTGCCTTCCCGATGCCGAGTTGCGACGGCGTCCATTTCCGTGCGAAGGATGTCCTCAATCAGCTCTGCCCGGGTGCCATCCATGGCCAGCTGGATCCCCAGCGTCATGAAGGGGTGGTCGATTTCGGCCAGTCGCGGTTCCAACGACAACAGTCCCTCGCGGCGCGCTTCTTCGGCGAGCTGAACGAGCTGGTGGATCAGGGCTTCAATGCGGATCGACTGGTTGCGAAAGGCCTTGAGCACGATGGCGGGAGTTCGCAACACACGCTTCATCGGAAAGCAAATCAGCACGGCACAGGCGGAACCGCCGACCACAATGGCTAGTGAGGGAATGTCCACAAATGCGGCCAGGGAAGACCGCCGCAGCAGGACAGCTCCCACGATCAGTAGTCCACCCGTCAACAGCCCCACGACACTGGCAACATCCATGTCCCACCGCGTCCTTCCA
Organism: Planctomycetaceae bacterium; assembly: GCA_005773145.1. GTDB lineage: Bacteria > Planctomycetota > Planctomycetia > Pirellulales > Pirellulaceae > SXHS01. The sequence goes on from SXHS01000350.1 coordinate 4,555, forward strand.
TCCGATTTAAGATTCAAGTTTGTTCGTGTCTGGCATTCAGAGGTCGCGGGTCCGCCGGCGGCGGGATCATGTGCTTGCGCTGCTGATATCGAATGGCACGCTCGACCACTTCCTCCAGGGACTCCCGCACCACGAGTCGTTCACCGCTGGTCAGCGTAATAAACGTGTCGGGACGCGATTCGATATATCGAATCAGGTCGGCATTCAAGATAAACGACTCAGCGTCCAAGCGGGTCAATTTGATCATGTTGTCCCTTACCCTCGGATCCGCGCAGCCCCGTGGTCATCGGATTGTGGACGACGGTCTACCGGCGTAGGTTGAGCAGTTCCTCCA
>SXHS01000351.1 GCA_005773145.1 Planctomycetaceae bacterium
ACTTCAATCGAATGGGATCAGCCGCCCGTGGAAGCCGCACCCGGACCGTGGCACCAAAAGTGCGCGCTACGATAAGGGCAGACACACGGATACGGTTCGCAGGGCACCCCCCACTAAGGATTTGGCAAAGGTCAAGTTGCCGACTAGGGCACCATTTTTGTGATTCAGGGTGACCTATCCAGCACGGATTGCGTGGAAGTACCCATCGCGGCCGGAGTCGGGTTGGCAGCTTGCACCTGAACCGCTTTTTTCCCCTTGTACACCCCCGGACTGGCCTGAAACTTGGGGATGCCTTCGATCTGCACTTCCAAGGGATCTCGCGCGTCGGACTCCGTGGTGATGATATCTCCCACTCGCAGCCCGAGCAGGTCGCCCGTGCTGATCTGTGAACGGGCCAAGGTGACCACGAGTTCTACCTGTGAGCCTCGTAGTTGTTGTCGCACCATCGACATGGTGGACTCGTTACCGTTGCTCGAACGTCGATTGAACCAGGTATTGTCATTCAACTTTCCACTGATGCGTTCGATGGCATTGAACGGCATGCAAAGATTGATCATGCCGCGGACATCCCCCATCGTCAGCTCCAGACTGATGAGAATCACGACGTCATTGGGGGGGACAATCTGCACCAACTGCGGATTGCTCTCAACTCGCTCCACGGCCAATTTCAGAGGAAGAACGTTCTCCCAGGCGCGTTCCATCTCGCTGAGGAAAATCCCGGTCAGCCGGCCGACCAAACGTAGCTCAATCTCCGTCAGCGGCCGACGAACTGTCTGCCCCACTTCTTTGCCGCCTCCCAGTAAGCGATCGATGATCGGATACAGCAGGGATGGGCTCATATCGAGAATCAGATTGCCTTCCAACGGTTCCGCCGTCAGCAGATTGAAGCAGGTGGGATTTTCCAGACTAAAGACGAACTCGCTGTAAGTCAGTTGATCGACGCTGGTCAGTTTTACGTCGACGATGCCGCGCAAGAGCCCTGAAACGGCGGCTCCGAAGCTGCGCGCGAATCCCTCATAGAGAGACTGCAAGGACCGCATCTGCTCCTTGCCGACGCGTTCCGGACGTTTGAAGTCGTAGGGGATCGCGCGCGGCTGCTTGGCAGGAACACGAGCTGCCGGTCGCGCCGTGTCGGGGGGAACGCTCGCTTCCGCTTGCAACCCGGAAAAATCCATCGAGCTCAGCAGACTCTCCACCTCTGCTTGACTCAGCGTGTGCTCACTCATATTCAGCCTCCTGCCGCAGTCGCCACCGGACCCTACTCGCGAATCTGCCCTTCTCCCTCAACCACAAATTTGTAGCTTGTCAACTCACGCAGCCCACAAGGGCCACGGGCATGGAACTTGTCCGTGCTGATGCCAATCTCCGCCCCCAACCCCAAGTGTCCACCATCGTTGAAACGTGTACTGGCGTTGACCATCACGGCCGAGCTATCGACTCGATCGGTAAACCATTTGGCGGCTGTCGCATCGTTGGCAATAATCGCCTCGGTGTGCCCCGACCCGTATCGATTGATGTGCGCGATGGCATCATCCAAGGAATCGACCACTTTCACGGACAAGACCGGGCCCAGGAATTCGGTGGCGTAGTCTTCGTCGGTGGCCGGTCGGGCTTCCGGCAAGAGGGCACATGTGGCGGGGTCGCCACGCAACTCCACTCGAAACGGTGCCAATCCCTTACTGACCTGCGGCAGGAACGTAGCCGCCACTGCCGCATGCACCAACAACGATTCGGCCGCGTTGCAGACGCCCATCCGCTGGCACTTGGAATTGACCGTGATGCGCTCCGCCATGTCCAAGTCGGCCGACCGATCGACGTAGACATGGCAGTTGCCCGTGTAATGCTTGATCACAGGCATCCGGGCCTCCGCCGCCACCCGACGAATCAGGGCCTCGCCGCCGCGCGGAATCGCCAGATCAATGTAATCATTCAGAGCCAGCAAGTAACCCACGGCGTCGCGATCCGCAGTGTTCACCAATTGGATCGCATTTGCCGGCAGCCCATGTTCACTGGCAACCCGCGTCAAGATATCGACCAGTGCTTGGCTGGAATGAGCCGCCTCCTTACCGCCACGCAAAATCACGGCGTTGCCGCTCTTCACACAGATCGCCGCCGCGTCGGCCGTGACATTGGGACGTGACTCGTAGATGAAGAAGACGACTCCCAATGGCACCCGCACTCGACGGACACGCAAACCATTGGGACGGACCACGGACTCCAACACCTCCCCCACAGGATCGGGGAGCGCCGCCACGGACTCCAATCCAGCGGCAATATCCTCCACCCGTGATGCGCTGAGACGAAGTCGATCGATGGCGGCCTCCGTCAGTCCATTTCCGGACGCCTCGGCCAAGTCGCGACCGTTCGCTTCCAGAATCTTTGGCAGTTCGCGCCGCAGTGCCACTGCAGAGGCACGTAGCCAAGCGTCTTTCGGCTCGCGGCCCAGCAAACCCAACTGCCGTGACGCAAGCCGCGCTCGCTGTGCCAGGTCCAGGCAATAAGCCCGCAGCGAATCTTTTTGCGACACGGCTGTCATCATTCACCATCCGCAGTTACTGCATTTCGCGACTCGTAACCGCCGTTCACCGTCGGTCGTGAAAACGAGTGGCGAGACACGGCTGGAGTCAGCGCCGTGCTAGCGTCAAAAGAAACACGGTTCAACTCCGCATCGTATCATGAAGGCGTTCCAAAGGGCAATGTCGGTCGTGTCGGATAGGCCGCTTCAAACAGCGCCAGTGCCTGACGAACAGGGCGTACGTCGTGGACCCGAATGAGCTGCACCCCCTGCGCCGCCAGCGCCAGCGAAACGGCCAGATTGGCGGCGAGCATGTCTTCCTTTTCGGTGCTGTCCACCGGGGGCAGGGGCAATACCTTGCGCAAAAAGCGTTTGCGCGAATGGCCCACCAACAAGGGACATCCCAGTGCATGCAGCTGATGACAGCTTGCCAGCAACGTCAAGTTGTGGGCCAAGGACTTGCCAAACCCGATCCCCGGATCGAGGCAAAGACGCCGAGGCTCGATTCCCAATTGAATCAGGTGCTGACGGCGCTGCTGCAAGTAGTCCATCACGTCACGAACAACGTCGGCGTACTGCGGATCATCCTGCATGGTCCGTGGCGTCCCCTGCATATGCATCACGCAGACCCCAACGCCGGTCGCCAACGCCAACCCGGCCATGTCGGCGTCACCCTGCAAGCCGGTCACGTCGTTGATGATCTCGGCCCCTGCGTCAATCGCCAGGCGGGCCACGTAGGCCTTCGAGGTGTCGATGGAGACCGGAATCTCGACCTGCCGGCAGATGGCCGCCACCACGGGCTCGATGCGACGCCGTTCCTCGTCGCGATCCACCGGCTCGGATCCCGGTCGCGTGCTCTCGCCGCCGATATCCAACAGATCGGCACCGTCGGCGACCAGTTGCAGGGCGTGATCGATCGCCCGCTGCGGGTCGAAGAACTGGCCACCATCCGAGAAACTGTCGGGTGTCACGTTGACGATCCCGACCACCAAAGGGCGATGGGGAAAGATCATCTCACGCGTGCGGAGTCGCCAGGCAATCGCCGTGGGGCCGGTCGCGGCCGCTATCGGCAATGGGGCGGGGGCGGGCTCGTTGCTCATGCCCACCAGTCTACCAGGGCATCTCCAATTGGGCCACGATCTGATCGGCCACGCGTTCTAGCACTTCCTGCTGAGCGGTCGCCAGTGACTGCCCCGCCTCGGGAATAAAGTCCGCGGCTTGGGCGATGGCCAGCGTGGGAGACTCGATCGGAATCGCCGTCTGTGGAGTCAGCGGATTGCCACGTCGATCGCGCCAGGTAACCTGCACATTCACGCCGACTTCGATATCGCGCGGATCATCCCCTGCGTTCTCGGCGATGACCCGTTTCTCATCGCT
>SXHS01000352.1 GCA_005773145.1 Planctomycetaceae bacterium
GCCCATTACAGGCCAACACGACCTCATGCCCCTCCTTTTCTAACATCCGCAGCATCAACTGCTGATTGACGGAGTTGTCCTCGGCCACCAGAATCCGCAGGGCATGCGGCAATTGATAGCACTTCGTACCCGACGATTCGGCATGACCACCACCTCCCGTGCTACCGGGGGACACGGAATGGCGCTGGAGGCCAGCTACGACACCTGCCAACAATTCCGAGTGCTTGATGGGTTTCGTCAGATGGCCCGACAGATCCAGGCTGGCAGCCGTTGGGCCGGTAGACGATGCGTCGCATGAACTGAGCATTAGTATTTTGGTGTGTGCAACACAGGGATTGCAACGGACCCGCTGCGCGACCTCGTAACCGTCCATCTCCGGCATCTGCACGTCCAATAGAACTAGATCATAGGGGGCCCCAGCACGGTGGGCTCGCTCCAGCTCGGCCACCACACCCTGCCCTTCTGCAAGGACCGTGGAGTCCACATGCCAGCTGGAAAGGATCTCACCCACGATTAGTCGATTGGTCACGTTATCGTCCACCACAAGGATCCGTGCGTTGTCGAGAACCACTTGGCCATGGCCGAAAGTGGCTTCCTCCTCTGCGCTGGGCAGCGTGCATTCCGCTGAAAATACAACGGTAGTCCCCTCGCCTACGGCACTCTCCATCTGCAGGGTCCCACCCATAAGAGTGACGAGCCGTTGGCAAATCGTCAGACCCAAACCCGTGCCGCCGTATTGGCGAGTCGTCGAAGTGTCGGCCTGACTGAACGGCTCGAACACCTGCTGCAGCTTCTCGGCGGGAATTCCGACACCCGTGTCACGTACGGTGAACTCCAAAGTCAGCCGGCCTGAGGCCCCAGCGGCAGATTTCACATGGACCACCACTTCTCCCTGCGGCGTGAACTTGACCGCATTGCCCACTAGGTTCACCAAGACCTGACGAATCCGATCCGCGTCGGCAACCAAGACATTGGGGACGCTGGCGGGAATGTGGAACGCCAATTCAAGCTGCTTCTGATGCGCTCGAATCCCCAGCAACTTGAGTGAGTCCCCCAATAGCTCTCGCAGTTCGAAGGGCCGCGGATCGAGCACCAATTTATTGGCTTCGATCTTGGAAAAATCCAAGATGTCATTGAGCACGGTCATCAGCGAGTCCGCCGACGTGCGGATCAACTCCAGGTGATGACGCTGTTCCGGTTGCACGTCCGTCATGAGCAGCAGCTCGGTCAACCCCATGACACCGTTCATAGGAGTGCGCAGCTCGTGGCTCATGTGTGCGAGAAACTCGCTCTTTGCCTGACTGGCCCGATGCGCCACATCGCGGGCTTCACTCAGGGAAGCATTGGCCGTTTGCAAATCCAGCGTTTGTTGCTGCAGTTGACCCGCGATGGCGATTCTGGCTCGCAAATGCCAACGGAGGACCATCGCAAAGCATGTGAATCCAATCGCGCCGCCGAAACCGATGAAGCCAATGCATAAGACGGCAGCGCGTGATAATAATATCGCTTCTATGAAGTCCTGGGCCGAAAAATCAACGCCAACGATCCCATCAGGCGAACCGTCTTCGTTCTTGATCAGCGAATAGCTGCTGACCCAGACACCCCAGCGGTCGGTACAGGGCTCAAAATCAAAGGTAGCACAAGAACCCCGAAGGACTTGCAACATCTTCTCGGGCGGATCCTCGTAAACCTCGCCAATCGCCGTACGTTGCTCGCGATCTTCCAGATATTGCCCATCGCGGTCGTAGTCCGTCTCCGAGTCGACCATCAGCAACACCTGCCCCTGATCATCCAAACGCATGGTGTAGATATCATGAACTGATGGGTTGAGAGATAGCCACTGAGTTTGCCGCTCGACCATCTCCAAGTAAATCGGGTCGTCGTCGGCCGTGGCAGATGTGATCTTGTGGTGCCCCATCGCGGATAATTCCAGCGCGTACGTCGGCGCCAGGCCCTCGATGCCGGCTTTCAACTGGTCTTGCTGGTGCCGCCCGACCCACCAACTGCCCCACAAGACAGCAGCGGTAAACAGCGACGCGCAACCTGCCACGACCCATTGCGACCCTGGAACTCGTACCGACCGCAGATAACGGCGGTCGGCGATCAGCAGCACCAAAGCGCACACACATAGGTACAGGACGAAGTCCAGATTGTGTCGCAGGATGAAATTCAGCATCGTCACTCGGTCCGCAGGGCATTCGAGCCGGGGGGTTCTTACCGAAATCTACGGCGCAATTGCCAGCCTCGAACGGCACGCATTTAAGATGCGCACCGTTGCACACTATGAAACGGACCGATTGCTACAAAGACCCCGCACGCGCGGATTATGCGGCCTAGCGCGATTGCGATAGGCAGCCACCTGCGGAGTCCGGCTGTGACGCCGGCGACGTCAGCGGCCGAGAATCGGGGCCGACTCGCCCTCAGTCCCCACACGGCCTCTAGCCCGCCTTGGATGCAACTCGGCCGTCATCACCCCTGCAGCCCTACGATCCTGCACATAAACCGTGACAGACGGGCCACCCATTTCCTGCGCCGAATGGACGGCCAATTCCAGCTGCTGCAAGGCCTCGGCTTCACAGAGGACGCGACGAAAGCTGCCCATGGTCGTGCCCGCGATCAGATCACCGGCCTCCAGGCCCGCCCGATCCGCAGCGCCACCGGGAGCGACATGCAACACCCGAAGCCCTTGGAACGGTCGCAGTTCCAACTGCATGCCGAAATCCCAGTTCAAGCGACGCCATCCTAGCCGCAGCCATTCGACGGTCGAGTGACACCACACCTGGCGGGCAACCAGAGCCAGCATGTGCCCGGATGACTTACGCAGCAGCCTCATCGTTGGAACCTTCCTCGCTAAAATGTCCACTACGCCGATCGTGCGGGTCATGCAACATCTGCGGGCAAGGCCGATCGATCGGCGGTTGAAGGCCTCACCGTTAAGTAGTGCATCCGGATCGCCGGAAAAGAGCGGACATCCGGCTTTCGGCTCCTGCGAATCGCTCTTGCCGGCGCCAATTACCGCCCGATATCGCTCGCAAAAGAGCCTAGCCGGTCCTATGCATTTAGGATTAAGATGTCCGCATGGCAACACCGACACCACCCCCTACTAGTGCCTCCCAAACAATTTCCTCGCCCCCAGGAGAAGCGCAGCGGGATCGCGAGCGGTTGCTTGAGTTTGAATTCTTGCGGGCGACTGAGTTTGCGGCACTGCATACCCTCAGCTGGATCGGCAAGGGTCAGAAGGAGCTGGCAGATGCCGCAGCCTGCGATGCGATTCGTGGGATGTTCGACATCATGGACATTCGCGGCGAAATCGTGATCGGTGAAGGGATCAAGGACGAGGCACCGGGACTGTTCAAGGGGGAGAAGGTCGGGTTGTGGCGCAGTGATTCGCCTCGGTTCGATATTGCCATCGACCCAATTGACGGCACGACCAACCTCAGCAAGGGTCTGCCCAACGCAATCAGCTGCATCGCGGCGGCGTCCCGCGACGAGGGGGACCTCAATTCACTGCAAGAGATCCCCGCGTTTTACATGACGAAGCTGGCCTATCCCCCGGAGGTCCGCTTAGCTTTCATGAATGACCCTAAGCTGCCGATCAGCGTCGACGCACCGATCGACGAAGTGATCAAGATCACGGCGTCCATTCTGAATAAAGGAGTGCGCGATGTGGTGGTCATGGTGTTGGATCGCCCGCGCAATCAGCCGTTTGTGGATGCCATCCGTCGGGTGGGCGCATCACTCCGCATGATCGGTGATGGGGATATTGCGGCAGCACTGGCCCCAGCCCTCCGCCGATCCCATGTGGACCTGTACGTCGGCATTGGCGGGGCACCCGAAGGGGTCATTTCGGCGGCAGCACTTAGGTGCCTCGGAGGGGGAATGCAGGCCAAGATTTGGCCGCGTGACGATGCGGAACGCCAATCTTTGATCGAGTCCGGTTGGGGCGATAGACTCAACGACATCTTCCTGTCGCGCGATCTAGCGCGGGGCAAGGGAATCCTGTTTTGTGCCACGGGCATCAGCGAGAGTCCACTCCTCAAGGGAATCGAAGTTCAAGGGACCACGGCCATCACACACTCGATGATGATGCGTGCTCGTAGCGGGACGGTTCGATTTGTCTCCGCCCACCATAATCTTTCTCAGAAAACCATTCGACTCCGGTCCACGCGTAGTGAAGTCGGCATCTAATGGAACGCCCCCCCCCAGCTCCACGGAGATCACGATGACCCCTCCCCATCGCCCCGGCACCTCGCGCCGTCAATTTTTGCAGACCAGTGCAGGCCTGGCCCTCGCCCCCTATTTTGTTTCATCGCGCGTGCTCGGGGCCAAGGTCGTACCCCCCAGTGATCGGATTGTGATGGGGGCTATCGGCACGGGTGGCCAGGGAACGAGCATTATGGAAAACCTGCTCGAATTCGAGGACGTGCAGTTCGTAGCCGTTTGCGACGTGGATGCCAAGCATCGCCAAGCCGCCCGCGAAATCGTCAACAAAAAGTACGGCCAACAGGATTGTCAAGAATACGCCGACTTCCGAGAATTGGTAGCCCGCAACGATATCGACGCGGTAACGGTCACCACCCCAGATCATTGGCACGCACTCTGCTCGATCGCCGCAGCCAAGAGCGGCAAGGATGTGTATTGCGAGAAGCCCCTCGTCAATTCGATCGGCGAAGGGCGAGCTGTCGCGGACGCCGTTCGAAAGCACGGACGTATTCTGCAAACGGGGAGCCACGAACGATCCGGGAGCAACGCCCGCTTTGCGGCCGAATTGGTACGCAACGGACGCCTGGGAAAACTCCATACGATTCGCGTCAATCTCCCTTGCACCGACGGACATCATAAAGAAGCCCGAGCGATCACGGAAATGCCCCCAGCGGAATCCGTGCCGGAGGGATTCGATTATGATTTTTGGCTCGGACACACACAAAAAGCCCCCTACCAAGCCCGCCGCTGTCATTTTTGGTGGCGTTTCAACCTAGCCTACGGGGGGGGTGAGATGACCGATCGTGGAGCCCATGTGATTGACCTGGCCCAATTGGGAGGCGGCTTCGACGATACAGGCCCCATCAAGATCACGGCCAGCGGCGTGCGCAATGAACACAGTCTCTACAATACGTTCTGGGATTACTCGTTCGAGAACGAATACGCCAACGGCGTACGCATGCTGGGAGAATCCGATCCCAAAAAGCCTCGCGGTGTCAAGTTTGAAGGGGATCGCGGCTCGATCTTCATCCGCGTACATGGGGGCAACCTCACGGCCGACCCCGTCTCCTTGCTGGAGGAGAAAATAGGCGATAACGAGATCCACCTGGGGCGCAGCCCAGGACACGTGCGCAATTTCGTAGACTGCGTGAAGAGCCGTCAACAACCCGTGGCATCGGCTGAGATTGGTCACCGAACAGCCTCCGTCTGCCACCTCAACAATATCGCCATGTTGCTGGGACGGACCCTAACTTGGGATCCTCAGGCAGAGAAATTCGCCCACGATGAGGAAGCTAACCGACTCATCACGCCCCCCATGCGCAGCCCCTGGTCACTCTAAAGTGGCGTAGGCTTCTAGCCTGTGAGATCACTCCAGTCCCCTCCCAACGGGCTTCGCCGTGAGGGATTTTTTTCTCGGGGAAAATGTGGAGGCTGCTCGCCAGCCGACCGGTCTTGCTCCCGCCGGGATAAGCCCGGTTAATCGGCTTAATCGGCCCGGCGACCGGGGGCCCGGCGATCGAAGGGAACCGCCAAGTCGCCAAGGCCGCTAAGGTGTTTTTACATAAGCACTTACACGGCACGTTGCGCCTCGCTACCGCCCAACAGTCTACGGCTATAAAAATTGACAATCTGCGGGATCTGATTAGTCTGGATAATATTGGTCCCTTCGACTCCGCCTCGAACCGCACAGCGGGCAGGATAATCCAAACATGGCAACGGCACCCCCATCCCAACAGGCAGCCCTGCGGGCTGAGACCCGATCCGAGCAGATTTTAGCCTGGGCTCGTCAGCATTTGGCGGGCGGGGACAGCAGCACGATGCGTGTGGTGCCGTATCATCTTCCCTTGGTAGCGGTGCGGGGGGAGGGCCCGTTGGTCTGGGATGCCGATGGGAATGAGATCCTCGATATGAACATGGCCTACGGGCCCTTGATTCTGGGACATTGCCCGCCGGCTGTGATAGCGGCCGTGTGTCGGCAGGTTTCGGAGAGTGGCAGTCAGTTGGGATTTCCGACGGAGATCGCAGCGCGGGTGGCGGAGAAACTCAAACGGCTCTATCCGCACATGGAGCTGCTGCGATTTGCCAATTCCGGGACGGAAGCCATGATGTTTGCCGCACGACTGGCGCGAACGGCCACCAAGCGAACCCATTTGGTGGTTATGGAGGGGGGGTACCATGGGTGGAGCGACGCGCTTTTTCATCGCTACCATGCCCCTCTCGACCAAATGTCCACCGGACCATACGGGCCTGCGATACCTGGCACATTGGGCATGAACGGCGCTCCGCGCGATTTGTTAACCGTTCCCTACAACAACCTGGACGCGCTGGAAGCCTGCCTGAACGACCATGCCGACCAGATTGCGGCCGTGATCATGGAGCCGGTGATGGGGAATGCGGGGGTCATACCGCCGGCCCCGGGGTATTTGGAGGGGGTTCGGTATCTGACGCGCGAGCATGAGTCGCTGTTGATCTTTGACGAGGTGATCTCCGGCTTGCGTGTGGCGGCGGGTGGGGCGCAGGAAATCTACGGCGTCACGCCCGACGTCACGGTGGTATCCAAGGCCTTGGGGGGTGGGTATCCCGTGGCCGCGTGTGGCGCGTCACGCGAGCTGATGGGTTTGGTGGTGCGAGGCGAGTTATTTCACGGCGGCGTCTACGCTGGTAATGCGGTTGTCATGGCCGCGGCCGAGGCCGTCTTGGATGAGATTCTGGCCAATCCCGTGCAGCTCTACGAAAAATTAAATCAAGCCAGCGATGCGTTGGCACACGGCCTGCACGACGTGATGCAGCGATTGGGCATTCCGCATGTGGTGCAACATGTCGGGGCCATGTGTTCTCTTTTCCTGACCGATGCACCCGTCCCGGGCGGATTGCGGGATTATCGGGCCGTGCGTCGTCATTGCGATTTGGAGAAGTACATCAACTTCCAGCACCATGCCCAACGATTGGGAGTCTATTTCCATCCCAATCAGTTTGAGCCGATGTATCTATCGACGACACACGAGCCGCACCACATTGCGTCCGCTTTGGAGCGGATCGAGGAGGCGGCCAAGCAGTGTCTGGCGGATTAGTGGCTTCGACTAGCCGAGCCGAGCCGATGCTGTCTGCCGTGACCGACTTTCGCGGCAGTTGGGTCGATCTCGATACGGGGACAACCGTCTCCCGTGACGACTTTGCCAGGGGCTGGTCGGCCTTATCGCAATTGCTTCGTAGCCAAGGTCTATCTCCAGCGGACCGCGTGCTGCTTTGCGTCGCCAATGGTCCCCTGTTTCCGGCCGCGCTCGCAGCAATCGTGGACAACGGCGGCTCCCCCATTCTCATGCATGGTGAGAGCCCCCCAGCGGAATTAGAGCGGATGGCCCGGCGCCATGGCGCGAGATTTCTCTTGGCGGATGGTCATCGGCGGGACGAATTGCAATCAACGCTCTCCGGCACACCCTTCGAACTGGGCGTCGACTTGCCCTGGGCGACGGGGTTATGGGGGCGCTGGCCCGAGAATACCGATTGGCAGCCGTTGACTCCCGAGGCGTTGGCGGGCGTTCCGCTCCATCCCACCTCGGGTACCACGGGCGAGCCACGGCTGGCAGCGAGACCGGCCGCATGTGCCCTGGCTGAAGCGGATCACTACCAGCGCGCGGTAGGGGTGGACGCGTCGGATGTCATTCTGGCCCTGACCCCCATGAGTCATGCCTACGCCTATGGTGGCTGTGTGATGACCGCCCTGCGGTCGCACGCGCGCGTGTTGTCCATGAAAAAATTTCGACCTAAGGTTGTCTTTCGTGCTTTGGAGGAGTATCGCATCACCCTGATGCCCGCAGTACCCGTGATGCTGGAGATGTTGGCCTTCGGCGCGGGGGACCGGTTGCGTCGTCCAGAATTGCGTGTGTTGTCGGCGGGAACACTCTTGCCGTCGCGCACCGCACAACATTTTCAAGAACTATCCGGAGGGCCAGTCCGAGTGCTCTATGGAACGACGGAGACCGGCGCCATTTCTGTGATCCCTGCGAACGACGTGGCAACCGATCCAGGCTTGCATGCCGGCCACGTCGGTCTGCCGATGCCTGAGGTTGCCGTGCAAGTGCGTTGTGAGACAGCGGACGCGAGTTGGGACCGTGGCGTGGGGCGCGTGTTTGTGCGTTCCACATCCATGATGGCCGGGTACGCAACGCCCAAGGGACTCGATACGTCAGCCATTGAACCGGGCGGGTGGTTCGCCACGGGGGATTTGGGCGTGTACGATGGTCGAGGTCTATTATCGCTCAAGGGCCGTGAGACCGATGTGATCAACGTCTTTGGCATGAAGGTCGTACCCGCCGAGGTGGAAGAGGTGATTCGCGCGTTGCCAAGCGTCCTGGAGGTCGCAGTCTACGCGAGGGTCAAGGCCGATTCGCAACATGTCTGTGCTGCAATCGTCCCCGCGCCGGGCTTCCTTTTGGACCGGGCCGCGGTACGCGCCCATTGCCAAGAACAGCTGATTTACTACAAGCGACCGGATTCCATTGTGTTCATGGACGCTTTGCCCAAGACGCCGTCAGGCAAAGTCCTTCGCCACCAACTCCCCCAAGTGTGATCCGCCATGCATCTTGGTAATTGGCAACTTGATACGATCCGCGGGGGCGACTTCTGGATCGATGGCGGTGTCATGTTCGGAGTCGTCCCGAAATCGCTATGGAGCCCTCTTGTGCCCCCTGACGATCAGAACCGGGTCCACTGCGCGAACCACTGCGTCTTAGCGCGGGACGGCCAGCACACGGTATTGATCGATACGGGATATGGTGGTCCGTGGGCCCCCCTCGATCGCCGGTTCTACAGCATGGAGGAGGGGCATCCGTTACTAACCAGCCTTTCCGAGCAGGGCATCGATCCAGCGGACATCGATACCGTCGTATTCAGCCACTTGCATTTCGATCACGTGGGAGGCGCTAGCCATAACGGGCCAAATCAACATGTGGCCCTCGCGTGCCCCACCGCACGCCATGTCGTGGGGCGATTGGAATGGCAAGACGCGACGTCTCAGTCGAACGAATTGCGCACCGCCTATCATCCGCGTCAATTGGCACCTTTGCAGGCTTGTCCTCGGATCGAGCTGGTTGATGACGACGACGAGATCGTGCCTGGGCTGAGGGCACGCATCACGGGCGGACACACACGCGGACACATGGCATTGCTCTTCGAATCGCAGGGGCAAACCGCCGTCTATTTGGGGGACATCTGCCCCTCCACGGCCCACTTGCGCACGATGTGGCACACGGCCTACGACCTGTATCCGTTGGATACACGGCGGCGCAAGCCCGCTTGGCTGGGCGAAGCGTCGGACCAAGGATGGTGGATTCTATGGAACCATGATCCCGGGACCGCCGTGTCGCGCGTGGTTCGCGACCCGAAACGTGAATTCATCGCCGTGGACGGCCGGCCGCGATTGTGAACCAGGCAAGTGTCATGACCACTCCATTATTTCCGCTGCCGCTAACAACGCTCGAGTACTATTATTGGTGCGACGACAGCGATGCGTATCCCATGACCTTTCCCCTGGAATTGCGTTTCGCGCCCGGCATGCGCCGGCAACAGCTCGAAGATGCCCTGCGGCTCACGCTCGTGCGGCATCCCTTGCTGACCAGCCTGATCGCGGGGGATGCGAAACACGGCCCCGTTTGGATACCCCACGACAACGACCTGCCCTCCATCGATTGGGACCACGCCCAGGCACCCTTGGGGGCCACCCGCGGAGACCGGATGGATCTCACCCGCAAACCGGGACTGCGGGTTTGGGCGCGCGGCGATGAGCAGCAAACGCGAGTGTTGCTGCAATTCCACCACGCCTGTTGTGATGGCTTGGCCTCACTGCAATTCGCGGAAGATCTGATGACCCACTACGCCCGCCTTGGGGGCGGGGACCTGCGCGAGGTCCCTTTACGGCCGCTTGATGCAACGCGTCTCTTCAAACGGGGCAGTCAGGCCGCGCCCCCAATGTCTTGGTGGACGATCCTACGGGATTGGGCCGTCGGCGCTGGACTGTGGACACGATTTGCCTGGCAGTCTCCGATGGTCTTGGCGGCTCCCAGCACGCCACCCGCGCAACCCAGCACGAATTCGCTCGACTTCAGTTCTCAAACGCTGCCGGCAGGCGTTCTTTCATCGTTGCGGCGGATGATGTCACACACGGATTGCACGCTCAACGACTTGCTCTTGCGAGACCTGCTCTTGACCATGCGGACCTGGAATGCGTCCCAAGGTTTTCCAGGCGGTTTATTCCGCATCAATGTTCCGGTGAGTCTACGTGGTCGCACGGATGCCGACCTGCCCGCTGCAAATGCCCTCTCGTTCGTCTTTCTGACGCGCCGAGCAAGCGGCGGCATGGCAACGGACTCATTCTTACAGGGAATCCACCGAGAGACAGAGACCTGGAAGCGTTGGAATCTTGGCCTCTATTTTCTGGGCGGCTTGGATTTGGCCCGCGGCATACCGGGGCTCATCCCACGATTCCTGCGACGGCGGGCCTCGTTGGCCACGGTCGTATTGAGCAACGTCGGCCGGGTATTCGCCCGCTCCCCCCTCCCGCGACAACAAGGGCGAGTGCGCTGTGGCGAACCGGTGCTGCAATCTGTTGCCGGCGTGCCCCCCATTCGAAGAAACACCCGTGCCTCGATTGTGGCCTTGAACTACGCCGGCCAGCTCAGCCTGCACATGCGCTGCGATGCCTCACTGTTCGAGCGATCCCAACGAGATCGACTCCTCCGCCGTTACGTCGACCAATTGGCCCAGTCGGCACGTGAGTCCGAGTCCGTTCCCGCTCGGCCCCAAGTGGCCACGGAAGGACTTTAGCTCTTTATGTCTAGTGGTACAGGCATCTTGCCTGTGCTTCTCTCGTTCCCAGGCTCCCGCCCTTGTCGTTACCCGCATTTTCTGGCTGATAGCCCGGGATTTTCTGCCTGGGCTATGTAAACGGATGGGCCGTTGGCCCGGAAAAAACCGATTCGGTCGCACTGATGCCGACAGCGCAACCCGCTCACGCATGCACGCCAGTACCGCCATCGACGGTAAGCGTCTCGCCTTGCACCATATCAGCCATCGGGCTCGACAGGAACAACACGGCATCGGCCACATCCTCGGGGGTGAGCATCCGATCGCCGGTCATGCTTTTGTATTTTTTCGTCGCTTCGAAGATCATGTCGGCACCCGGTAGGCGGCGCGACGAATCAGTATCCACCAAGCCTGCCTTAACGACATTCACGTTCACTCCCTGTGGCCCCAATTCCAACGC
>SXHS01000353.1 GCA_005773145.1 Planctomycetaceae bacterium
AAGACGAATCGCCTGGCCGGTCCAGCAGAGCCCGATGGCCCATTGAGCCCAAGCGCCGACAAAGTCGGCTGAATAATGATGATCACCACGTCGGGACCTTCTGCATCTTCGATATCGCTCAATCACCGTGCGCGTGAGCGCTGTGAGTCGTTGATTTCACGAGCGGCCGAATTGCGGATGGAAGTGACCGAGACATCCGGCGGGACACGATGCCTCGACATGGGGATTTCAGCCGCCGGTGGCCTCGAGGCGGGCCGACTCCTGGCCGAGGTCTGCCTAGCGGGCTTGGCGCAGGTTGAGATTGTTCCAGGAGACGACCAGCTCTGGCCAGGGCCGGCGATTATCGTGCGCACCGACCACCCGGTCGCGGCCTGCATGGCATCCCAATATGCCGGCTGGCGCATCACCGACGAGAACTTTTTCGCCATGGGATCGGGGCCGATGCGTGCGGCAGCGGGGCGAGAGTCTCTGTTTGATGACATCGGATATCGCGAGAACCCCGACGTCGCGGTCGGCGTGTTGGAGGCCGGGTCCTTGCCCCCCGCCAGCGTTTGTCAACAGATCGCAGACGCCTGCCGTGTGCCGATCGACGCACTGACGTTGCTCGTGGCTCGCACCGCCAGTCAGGCCGGTGGCGTTCAAGTGGTCGCCCGATCCGTGGAGACCGCGTTGCACAAGCTGCATGAGTTGCATTTTGATTTGAGGCAAGTGATCAGCGGATTCGGAGTTGCTCCCCTACCCCCCGTAGCCCGCGACGATCTCACGGCTCTGGGACGCACCAACGATGCCGTGTTATATGGGGCAACCGTCAACCTGTGGGTTCGCTCTGAGGACGCGCGGCTGGAGGACCTCATCAACCGCATTCCCAGTTGTGCATCCAATGACTTCGGTGCCCCCTTTGGTGAACTATTCGCACGCTGCGGTCGAGATTTTTATCGCATGGATCCGCATCTGTTCAGCCCCGCGCGCGTGGTCCTGCATAATTTGCAGTCGGGACATACTTTCGCAGCAGGTCAGCCCTGTCCCGACGTCATTCGCCAATCGTTCGGTGGCCTATGAAGTTGGCGATCCTGGGCGCCCCGGACAGTTGGTACGTTCACGATTTGGCGCGTGCCGGCAACAGCGCGCAACAGGTCGTGGTCGTACCGTTTAGTCGGCTATCGGCATCGGTAGAGTCCACTGGCATCCGCGTCGCATCACGCGATGTCGTATTAAACGACATGGACGCCGTGTTGGTGCGTACCATGCCCGCCGGGTCGCTCGAGCAGGTGGTCTTTCGCATGGATGCGCTGGGCGCATTGGTCGATGCCGGGGTAGCTGTGGTCAACCCACCGCGGGCGATCGAAGTGGCTGTGGACAAATATCTCACGTCGTGTCGTTTGCAAAAGGCTGGCATCCGCACGCCACGCACGATGCTTTGCCAACATGCGGACGATGCCGTCCAGGCCTTTCAACTGCTGGGGGGCGATGTGGTGCTCAAACCGGTCTTCGGCGGCGAGGGTAAGGGCATTACCCGCTTGAACGATGAAGGAACGGCACGACGCGTCTTCCAGTTGCTGGTCTCGCTGGGAGCAACCCTTTACTTACAACAGTTCATACCGCACGAGGGATACGATCTACGACTGCTGGTCGTTGGTCAGCACGTATTGGGCATTCGCCGGTCGAATCCCGGTGACTGGCGTACGAACGTCAGCCGCGGCGCTACCGCCCAGCCGGAGCGAGTCACCGACGACCTGAGACGGTTGGCCTTGCAATGCGCCCAGGTTGTTGGGGCCCCGTTAGCGGGCGTGGACCTGTTGCCCGGCCGAGACGGTCATCTACACGCCTTAGAAGTCAACGCCGTTCCGGGTTGGCGAGCCCTGTCGCAGTGCTTGAGCGTGGACGTGGCCGCGATGGTATGGACACTGCTGGAAGATATGGCGGCGGGCCGATTGCTCATACCGGCAGATATTTTGCCCCCCCCTAACCCACGCAGGCACGCGACGCGCCTATGATCGATCCGGCCTTTCCGTTCCAACACCCGGCCCCGTCGCCTGACACCACTCCGCCCTTGAACGTTGCCTGGCGTCTGTCTCAGATGGCGCGGTCCAGACCCGAGCAATGGGCCGTAGTTGCCGCCCGGCGCCCAAGCTGGGGTCGCGCAACCTATCGCACCCTCAATTTTCGCGATTTGGATGCGTCCAGCTGCTGCTTGGCGCGCGGCCTATTGCGTTGGGGTATGCCCCCAGGTGCCCGCCTCGTGCTGATGGTCAAACCCGGTTTGGAGTTTGTCACTTGGACATTCGCCCTGTTCAAAGCCGGCGCGGTCATCGTCTTGATCGATCCGGGCATGGGGCGTCGACATCTTGTGGCCTGCCTCGAAGCCGCGCAACCACACGGATTCATCACCATTCCCCTGGCCCAGACCGTACGCTGGCTGTTGGGCAAGCGATTTCCCGAGGCCCGCTGGAACGTGACCGTGGGACACCCTTGGCCCGGATTTGCCGGCATGAGCCAGGACCGATTGCGGCTTCAATCCGATCCGCACATCACACTACCGACAACGGCTGCCGATGATCCCGCTGCCATCATTTTTACATCTGGGAGCACGGGGCCACCCAAGGGAGTCCTGTATCGACACGGTAATTTCGACCGTCAGGTGGACGAGATTCAGTCCCAGTATCGCATTGAGCCCGGCGGCTGCGATCTGTCGTGTTTCCCACTATTCGCCTTGTTCAATGCGGCAATGGGGGTGACCACCGTCATCCCTTACATGGACGCGACACGCCCCGCGCGGGTGGATCCTCGCAATATCCTGCGCGCGGTCGAAGATTGGCAGATCACCCAGGCGTTTGGATCACCAGCCGTCTGGAATGTGGTGGGGCAGTACTGCCAGCAACACCAGCGGCGCATGCCATCTTTGCAGCGCGTTTTATCCTCGGGTGCACCGGTAGCGCCAATCGTCCTGCGCAACATGGTGGGGGCGATTGCCGAGGGCGGCCAAATGCATACTCCGTACGGTGCTACCGAAGCCTTACCGGTGGCAACCATCGAAGCCCGCGAGGTCCTGGGGGAAACGGCTGCCAAGTCGGCGACGGGGGCCGGTACCTGCGTGGGGCGGCGATTTCCAGGAATCGAATGGAAGATCATCCGCGCCCATCGCGGCCCACTCCCCGATCTGGCCAACGTGGAAGAACTCCCTAACGGCCAGATCGGCGAATTAATAGTCACCGGACCCGTGGTCACCGATGCGTACGTGACCCGCATCGAGGCCAACTCGCTCGCTAAGATTGCCGACCAGGGGCGGGTATGGCATCGCATGGGGGATGTCGGTTATTTGGATGAACACAACCGTTTTTGGTTTTGCGGCCGCATGACCCATTGCGTCCACGCCGCACACGGCACGATGTATCCGATCTGTTGTGAAGCCATTCTCAATCAACACGCTCGCATTTTTCGCTCCGCGCTGGTGGGCGTCGGTCCGGTGGGATCGCAGGTGCCCGTCATGATCTGCCAAACGTGGAAACCACAGGCGCCACGTTCGCGGGCCGACCGCCAACAACTATTGGCCGAACTATTCCAGCGTGCCCAGTCCCACTCGCTAACCCGCACCATTGCTGCGAATCACATTTTTCTACGAACTGAGTTGCCCGTGGATGTCCGGCATAACGCCAAGATTGCCCGCGAAGCATTGGCCCTTTGGGCTGAGGGCCAATTGTCGCGGCGCATGGGTGGACCTCGCGCCGCGAATGGTCAAAAAAAATGGCCATAGTCGCAGCGAACGAAAGTCCATCAACAGCGTAGGAGTAGGCGAATGCGTGCCTTGGTTACCGGAGTCGGAGGCTTCTTAGGGCAGGTGCTGGCACGTCAGCTCCTGGAACGGGGGGACGAGGTGCGCGGCTTCGGCCGCGGCGACTATCCTCAATTGTCCCGTCTGGGTGTGGAGCTGGTGCGCGGCGACCTGCGTGACCGGGACGCCGTCATGGCCGCCTGCCGAGACAGGAACGTGGTTTATCACGTGGGAGGTGTGGCCGGCATCTGGGGTTCCTGGGCCCATTTTTATGCCCCCAACGTATTGGGGACGCAGCACGTTGTGGCCGGCTGTCACGCCCATGGGGTTTCACGTTTGGTTTACACGAGCAGTCCCAGCGTGACATTTGACGGCGTGGATCAGGTAAATGTAGGCCAAGACGCGGGATACGCGCGGCGGTGGTTATGCCACTACCCACACAGCAAGGCACTTGCCGAGCAATGGGTATTGGCACACCACGACCCGTCGCGCCTGTTGACCTGCGCCCTGCGGCCTCATTTGATCTGGGGCCCTGGCGATCAGCACTTGATTCCCCGTTTAATGGATCGGGCGCGTCGCGGGAAGCTTAAGCGGGTGGGCGACGGACGCAATCAGATCGACACGATTTACGTCGACAATGCAGCATCCGCCCATGTGCTGGCGTGCGATGCCTTGCAACCGGGAGCACGCGTGGGGGGCCGAGCCTACTTTATTTCGCAAGGCGAACCGGTCAATTGTTGGGAGTGGATCGACCAGCTGCTGGCCCTGGCCGGCCTGCCTCCTGTTCGACGTCATGTCTCAGCCCGAATTGCCTGGTCTGCCGGGACCGTCCTCGAAGGGATCTACCGGGTGCTGCGACGATCCGGCGAGCCGCCCATGACTCGCTTTCTGGCAGCC
This sequence comes from Planctomycetaceae bacterium, assembly GCA_005773145.1. Lineage (GTDB taxonomy): Bacteria > Planctomycetota > Planctomycetia > Pirellulales > Pirellulaceae > SXHS01. The sequence goes on from SXHS01000353.1 coordinate 4,667, forward strand.
CAGTTGTCGACCTCGCACTATTTCGACCTCACACCAGCTCGCACGGACTTTGGGTACGAGCCGACGATATCCCTGGCCGAAGGGATGAGGCGACTGGCCAGCGAACGAACCAAGATGGCACCGTGAAATCGCCCCGGCCTAGTGGGGAAATTGCCCGTATGGCGGGGCTTCCGCTGGTCGCCCTGTGGCGTTGGTAGGGCCAGCGGCGATTCGGGCCCGAAGTGGCACGCCGTGGTAGTGATTCGGCACGGCCCGCTTGTCAGCGAAGCGAGAACAGGATAGCTTGGACGTGGTAGTGGAGGGTGGCGGAGGCTGCTGGACACCCGGGATACGGGGAGTCTGGATTGCGCCCAGGTTCAATCGCTGCAGTGTGTTCCATCGCTGCAGAAGGAGTCTTGATGATTGCGCCAGGTTTGGCTCACTTGCGTCCAGACACCGAGCGAATTGTTTTGACGGGGGTCGGTTTGACCGCACCCAATGGCAATACGCTCGACGAGTTTCGCGCGCATTTGTTGGCGGGCAAGAGTGGCGTGCAGCCCTATGAGATTCGCTACTTTGGTAAGACACTTGCCGGGGTATGCCAATTCGACGCCCTGCGGTACCAAACTCGCAAAGACGTTCGGCGGGGGACGCGGGCCGGATCGATCGGCGTTTATGTGGCCCAAGAGGCTATTCGGCATGCCGGTTTGGATTGGGAGAATATCGATCGGTCTCGCATCGGCGTCTATGTCGGTGTAACCGAGCACGGCAACGTGGAGACTGAAAACGAGGTTTTTCAGCTGCGCGGTTACGATTATGACACGTCGTTTTGGTCGCATCATCACAATCCGCGCACCGTCGCCAACAATCCGGCCGGTGAGATCGCGCTGAATTTAGGCATTACGGGTCCGCATTATACGATAGGCGCTGCCTGCGCGGCGGGGAACGCTGGGATCATCCAAGGGGCTCAGATGCTGCGACTGGGCGACTGCGATGTCGCGCTTGCCGGCGGGGTCTCCGAGAGTATCCACACCTTTGGGATATTTGCCAGTTTCAAGAGCCAAGGCGCCTTGGCCGAGCATGAGGATCCGACTCGGGCCTCACGCCCCTTCGATACACGCCGCAACGGAATTGTCGTGGCCGAGGGTGGCTGCCTGTATGTCATGGAGCGTCTGTCGGACGCCAAGGCCCGCGGCGCCGAAATCTTGGGTGAATTGGCCGGATACGCCATCAACACGGACGCCACCGACTTTGTCCTGCCCAACCCGGATCGGCAGGCCGAATGCGTGGAATTGGCCCTGCGACGCGCAGGCCTGCATGCCGACCAGATTGGGGTCGTGAGCACCCACGCCACCGGCACGACGACTGGCGATATTCAGGAATGTGATGCCCTGCGGCGGGTTTTTTCCGGAGCCCCTCGGATTGCCATGAACAATACCAAAAGTCTTATCGGTCATGCGATGGGTGCTGCCGGGGCCCTGGAATTGGCTGGTAATCTGGGATCTTTTCAGGATGGCGTTGCACATGCGACCATCAATGTGGAAGAATTGGACCCTGAGTGTGAGTTGCCCGGGTTGGTCTTGAACGAGCCCCGTGAAGTGGGCCCCGTTCAATACATCCTGAATAATTCGTTCGGCATGTTGGGAATCAATTCGGTAGTGATCATTGGGCGTGTCTAACTCATGGGATCCGCCGCCGGACGAATGCGGGCAACTTGAAAAACAAACGGACTTTTTGAGGAATCCATCGAGAAGGGGAGATCTGGGGGTATGACACCTGCTGATATTCGAGAAGTCGTGTTGGAAATTCTGGCAGACATTGCTCCCGATGAAGACTTGGGAGATCTCCAGGACGCGTCGCCGTTCCGCGAACAGTTGGAAATGGACAGCATGGACTTTCTGGACATCGTGATGGAGTTGCGCAAACGCTATCGGGTACAGATCCCCGAAGAGGATTACCCCCAATTGGTGAGCATGGAAAGCACCGTTCGCTATTTGGAGCCGCGGCTGCGCGAGGTTGAGCGAGTCCCCTCCTAGCCGTGCCCCAGGCACCGGTGTCCACCCATGCCGAAGGATTTTCTCAAAGGCGCTCGCGATGCCTACGATGTCATCGTCGTGGGCAGCGGCTTAGCAGGCCTGACTGCGGCCAACGTGCTCGCGCGGCAGGGTCGCTCCGTACTGCTATTGGAGCAGCACTATAAACTCGGCGGTTTGGCGACTTGGTTTCGGCGTCCCGGGGGACACATCTTCGATGTCTCGCTGCATGGATTCCCCCATGGCATGGTGAAGAGTTGCCGGCGGTATTGGACACCAGAAATCGCCAAGGCCATTGTGCCCCTGCGCCGCGTGCGGTTTGACAATCCCATGTTCTCGCTGACAACCACCTACGACCGCGAAGACTTCGTGCGGTTACTAGTGGATCAATTTCAGGTTCCACAAGCCACGGTACGTAATTTTTTTGAAACCGTGCGAGGCATGAATTTTTACGATGACCAGTCCCTCACCACTGGAGAACTGTTCGCCCGCTTCTTCCCAGGCCGCGACGATGTGGTGCGGCTACTGATGGAACCCATCACGTATGCCAATGGTTCCACACTGGAGGATCCGGCGATTGCCTACGGAATCGTCTTCTCAAATTTCATGGCCAAAGGCGTGTACACGTTCGAGGGGGGTACCGACCGGCTTGTCACCCTAATGCACGAGGAACTATTGCGTAATGGAGCGGATGTCCGGATTCACTGCGATGTGCAACGCATTCATGTGGAACACGGGCGTGTGAACGGAGTGACGGTCAACGGCCGCCACATTCGAGCCCGGTCGGTTGTCTCCAACGCTAATTTGAAGTCGACCGTCCTGCAACTGGTGGGGGACCAAAACCTCGACCCGCAATTCGTGCAGGAAACCCAAGCCGTCCGTCTGAACAATTCCAGCACTCAGGTGTATATGGCCCTCCTGCCGGATGCGCGTGTTGAGGAAACAACCGGGGACCTCTTGTTCAGCTCCACGGCCCCCGCTTTCCGCACAGACCTCTTGTTGAGCCGTGATATTACCAGTCGCACCTTCTCGTTTTATTACCCACGAACGCGGCCGGAAGGGCGTCCCCGCTGTCTGATTGTCTCCAGCACCAACGCCCGCTATGAAGATTGGGCCAGTCTGAGTGAATCGGAGTATGAGGACGCCAAGCAAGACCTGATTCGTACGACATTGATCGCGCTTGAAAAATACGTACCCGGCATTGGCGAGAAGCTCGACCACGTCGAGGCCTCGACGCCTCGCACCTTCGAGCATTACACGCGGCATCACTTGGGGTCCAGTTTTGGCACCAAGTTCGAAGGGCTGAAGGTCAGCCGAGAACTGCCCAATCAGGTGCGTGGGCTGTACCACGCCGGCAGCGTGGGCATCATCATGTCCGGCTGGCTGGGGGCCATGAACTATGGTGTTATCGTGGCCAATGACGTGGATTCCTTGTTAATGGCCAGCTCCCGCACCCCATCGAGCGTCGGATCGGCCCCTGCTTAACGTTCCTCCCTGTGTTGCCTCGCCCGATTCGATCCCTTTTGTCCTTTCCGACTTTTCCCTTCCCGCCCCGCCGCTAGAAAGCCACTTTGCAACATGTCCCGTGACGAGATCTACGCCGCGATACCACACCGGCCCCCCATGCTGTTGGTGGACTCCATCCTCTCGCAGCAGGACAACCAAATTGTCTGCCAGAAAACGTTCCAACCAGACGAATGGTTTTTTCAGGGACATTATCCGGACTATCCCATCGTGCCGGGGGTCATTCTGTGCGAGGCGGCCATGCAGGCCGGAGCGATTCTACTATCGCGGCACCTGACCGACGTGAAAAACGCCGTTCCCGTAGCCACGCGATTGAATGACGTGAAATTCAAGCGCATGATTCGGCCTGGTGATACCGTGGACATGGCCGTCACCCTGGATGAGCGGATGGCCGATGCGTTTTATCTAACCGCCAAGTTGACCTGCCAAGAGGGGCAAGTGGCCCGATTTCAATTTGCCTGTACCATGGCAGCACACAACGCTTGATGCGATGCTGCGGTGACAAAATCAAAATCTTGCCGGGTGCCAAATGTCCTGGGTGCAATATCTCCTGGCTGCCACGGACGGCATGTCCTCTGCGATGAACGGTCAACAACGCACCAATATTGGCTCCAAGGGGCAAAGCCCCGCTGTTTGCATAGCCCACTCCATCGGACTGGGTAAGGTGATCTACAAACGGTCGGGCCCTTGGCCCTGATGATCAAAATGCGACGATTTCCCAGGCATTCTGCCTGGGCTATGCAAAGGGATGGGCCGTTGGCCTGGAAAAGACCGATATGGCCCCCCGGAAATGCTGTTGGTTAGCACTGTCAATTCGAGTACGATCCGCGCGTGGCTGCGAACTTTCAAGAGAGCGAGCCCGACTCGGTTCCATCGACCGTGGCGAGTGCCACGCGTCCATCGGTCGTGTCGCGCACCGAGGGTCACGCGATAAGGGCCTGGGGATGGCGTGCCACGCTGATCCTGTGTGGACTTGGCCTGCTAGCATTCGCTGGGGACTTCTTGGTCTATCGGATCAAGATCTTCCAGTCGTATCCGTTGGTCTGCCGGGCTCTCTTTCCAACCATCGAGGCCTTCGGGCAGGGACTCGGAGTCGTCCTGATTGGCTGCGTGATCTATCTTGTGGACCGATCCCATCGTCCGCGTGTGGCGTGGTTGGTGGTATGTGCGGTCGCAGCGGGAATTGCCTGCAACGTGATTAAACCGACCGCGTTTCGATTGCGCCCACGCGAAGCCCGCACCGTTTGCCATGCCACGTTAGATACCTTCTATGGGCCCCAAAAGTGGCTCCTTTCGCCACAGCCACAGTTTGTCTTCAATCGACGCTATCATTCGTTTCCGTCGGGCCACACGGCGAGCGCTGCGGCACTGGCCACCGCGCTGGCCTGGTTCTATCCACGCGGCCGGTATGGCTTTGCGCTGCTAACCGTGATGGTGGCCCTACAGCGCATTTTGGTGTGGGCCCATTTCTTCAGCGACACCATATTCGGTGCTGCGTTGGGGTGTTGGGTGGCCAGCCAGATCCTCGGCACGCGCTTGGCCATCGCAACCTGCCAATTTTCGTCCCAGCAAGCGGGAGGCGACGGAGACGACGTCCCCCGGCTCCGTCGGCAACCGAGCACCGCCGGACAGGCAAGGGGCCTAGAAAACGGGTCCACGCCGAACTCTGAAGATGCCGGTTCGTCCCGACAGGCCGCGTAGGCAACGCCGACCTCGTGACTTGTTGAATTTTTCAGCCAAAACAGACTCCGCGTCGGCGACCCTCTTGCCGCCGCTTCGATGCGCTGGGAAACTGGAGGCTCGCGGTCGGTCCGGGACAACGGGATCGGGCTGCGACACGTCGCTGAGGGGGGGAAGGGCAACACGAAGGGGGCTTCATGGTTCAAGTAGGTGCCAAGGACGATACTGGTTCACGTCCAGCCGACAAAAGAAAACGCATCTTGATCGTCGACGATGATGCGGAAATCATCGATTCGCTGCGGCTGACCTTAGAAACCAAAGGTTTCGAGGTGCTGATTGCCCGTGACGGCAATCAAGGGCTCGCGTTGGCAGAACGTGAGGACCCGGACTTGGTGATCCTGGACATGATGATGCCCAAGCGCAGCGGCTTCTTAGTATTGGAGAAACTGCGGCGCACGCGGCCCGTTCCTGTCCGTATCATCATGATCACGGCGAATGAGGGGAGCCGACACAAGGCGTATGCGGAAATGTTGGGAGTCGATGACTACATCCGTAAGCCGTTTGCCATGGATCGATTGGTGGATAGTGTAACCCGACTTTTGGCCTAGCCTGATGTGCGATTTGCGGGTCGCGAGTCGTAGTCACGGACGAATCGCGGTATTGGAATGACATGCCGCAACAGCTGTTTCACCCGCTGGTTTGGCAATGGTTTGAGCAACGGTTCGGGAAACCGACGGAGGCTCAAACGCAAGGCTGGCCCCATATCGCTGCGGGACGGCATACGTTGATTGCCGCGCCGACCGGTTCCGGCAAGACTCTGGCAGCCTTTATGGTTTGCCTCGACCGGCTATTTCGTCGAGCCATTGCCGGGACACTCACGGACGGCGTGCAAACCGTCTATGTTTCCCCGCTGAAGGCACTCAGCAACGACATCGAGCGCAATCTGCAGCTGCCACTGGACGAACTGCGGGCCTTGTTTCAGGCCCACGGCCTGGCATCATCCCCCGTACAAGTCGCCGTGCGCACGGGGGATACTCCAGCATCGGAGCGACAGGCCATGCTGCGCCGTCCGCCCCACTTGTTGGTAACCACACCCGAGTCCCTCTATCTTTTGCTGACCTCAGAACGCGGGCGCACCATTTTGCGGACTACCCAAACCGTGATCGTCGACGAAATTCACGCTTTGGCCCGCGACAAGCGGGGTTCTCATCTAAGCCTGACTTTGGAGCGATTGAATTGGCTCTGCCAGCGCCGTTTGGTACGTATCGGCTTGTCGGCGACCCAACGACCCATGGAACAGATGGCTCGTTTCTTGATTGGCTGTGGCGGCAATGAGCCCGATTTTGGCCGGGATGCCAAGACAGGTCCTCCGCCTATCCAACAACAGCCACGAACCGTACAACGGTCACTCTGGGATACCGCATGGACCGCCGCAGCGACGGCTGCGGTCCCCCTGCCCCTCGACGCAGCCGAGACCGGCGGTCCGATCGCTCACGCGAGCCAAGAAACGGCATGTCAAATTGTCGACGTGGGGCACATTCGCGAGTTGGACGTTCGGGTCGAGGTCCCCGATAGCGAGCTGGCCGCCGTTTGTTCGCAGGAGCAATGGGAGGAGATCTATGAGCGGCTGGTGGAACTAATCAACAGCCACCGCAGCACGCTGGTGTTTGTGAACACACGCCGCATGGCCGAACGCGTGGCCCAGCGGCTGCGCGAGCGATTGGGTGAAACGGCAGTCGCAGGACATCATGGCAGTATGTCGCGCGCCATACGGCACGCAGCCGAACAGCGTTTGAAAGCTGGTGAATTGAAGGCCATCGTGGCCACGGCCTCCTTGGAAATGGGCATCGATATCGGCTACCTCGACCTGGTGTGCCAGATCGGTTCGCCCCGCTCCATCGCCAACTGCCTGCAGCGCATCGGACGATCCGGACACGCCCTTCAGGCGATCCCCAAGGGGCGATTATTCCCGCTGACGCGCGACGAGCTACTGGAGTGCATGGCGTTGGTACGAGCGATTCGACGGCACTCTCTGGACACGATTGAAATCCCTGAGGCCCCCTTGGATATCTTGGCGCAACAGATCGTGGCCTCCGTCGCCTGCGAGGAGTGGGACGAGGAAGGCCTGCTGGCTCTCGCTCGCCGCGCGTGGCCCTACCGCGACCTCACGCCTGAGGTATTCGATCAGATCGTAAGCATGGTGAGCGACGGCTTGGTACCGGGCAACCGTAGCGGCGCGTACCTGCATCGCGACCGCATCCATCGTCGGCTGCGCGCCCGCAAGGGGGCACGTATCGCGGCGATCACTTCCGGCGGCGCGATTCCGGAAAACGCCGAATATCGCGTCGTCACGGCAGAAGATCGCACCTTTGTCGGCACCGTTGACGAAGATTTTGCCATCGAAAGTTCCGCCGGGGACATCTTTCTTTTGGGAAACACGTCCTGGCGGATCGCCTTCGTGCGGGGAGGAGAGGTGGTCGTCACGGACGCGCACGGGGCTCCCCCCAGCATCCCATTTTGGCTCGGCGAAGCCCCTGGACGAACCATCGAACTTTCCCGCGAGATCTCGCAACTCCGTCACGATATCGCGGAACGCTGCCGCACGGTATCGGCCGATTGTGATCCAGCCATCCACGGTCCGACGGACTCAAGGTCTCACGACATTGCCGTTCCGCAGCTCGCCGACCCGGCCACCTGGTTGCAGCACGAATGCGGTGTCAACGCTATGGCTGCCGATCAGTCGGTTCGGTATGTGGCAGCACAGGTGGCCGCCATCGGTCTGGTTCCAACGCATGGACAGATTGTATTTGAACGATTTTTTGACGAATCGGGTGGCATGCAATTGGTGATCCACTCGCTTTTTGGCACCCGCATCAATCGCGCGTGGGGGCTGGCCTTTCGCAAACGGTTTTGTCGCAGCTTTGATTTCGAACTACAAGCCGCCGCGACCGACAACGGCATTCTGCTCTCACTGGGACCCCAACACAGCGTGCCGATCGAGAATCTTTTCAAGATGCTAGCACCGCACAATGGCCAGTACCTGCTTGAGCAAGCGGTTCTGGCGGTCCCCATGTTCCAGGTGCGATGGCGTTGGAATGTGACGCGGGCCTTGGCCGTGCTACGTCAACGCAACGGCAAGAAGGTTCCCCCGTATTTGCAACGATTTCGCTCGGAAGATCTGTTGGCGGCGACGTTTCCAGAGACCGTCGGGTGCTTGGAAAATCACCACGGCGACGTACAGGTCCCCGACCACCCGTTGGTGCGACAGACGATGCATGACTGTTTGCAGGAGGCCATGGACGTTCGGCGTTGGCTCGAAGTCCTGCAGGGCATCCAAGATGGACACATCACCCTCGTTGCGAGGGACACACGCGAGCCATCCCCTTTCAGCCACGAATTGCTCAACGCCAATCCCTATGCATTCTTGGACGACGCGCCGTTGGAAGAACGGCGCACCCGGGCCGTCACCACCCGCCGATCCCTCACCCCCGGCGATTTTCGCGAACTGGGACAATTGGACCCGGCCGCGATTGCCCAGGTCCAAGCAGAAGCTTGGCCCGAGGTACGTAATGCCGACGAATTGCATGATGCGCTGCATAGTTTGACGATGCTCCGCGCCGATGCGGTCCCCGAGTGGCAGGATTGGTTTCAACAGCTGGTCGATCGAGGCCGCGCGACGCGTTTTTGGCATACGACCGAAACCGAGGCGTATTGGGTCGTTGCCGAACGACTCCCCCTCGTGCGGGCCGTCTTTCCCCAAGCGAATTGGGAGCCGCCGGTTGAGCTACCGGCCGACCTTGATGTCGTCTGGCAGTCCACCGATGCGGTCGTCGAATTGGTACGCGGTCGCATGATCCATGCGGGCCCTACCACGGCAGCAAGAATCGCAACAGAATTGGGACTGGCCGAATCCTATGTCGCGTCCGCGCTGGAAGCCGTCGAAGGACAGGGCCACGTCTTGCGCGGACAGTTTTGTGCGCAAACCGCTGACACGCAGTGGTGCGAGCGCCGATTGCTCGCGCGCATCCATCGCTTGACCTTGGACGGATTACGGCGCCGAATTCAGCCTGTCGAGCCCCCCGACTATCTCCGATTCTTGGCACGCCACCACCATCTTGACCAGGACCCTTGGTCGGGAGTCAACGGAGTTCGTGAGGCCATTGCGCAATTGCAGGGATTCGAGATGCCGGCGGCGGTTTGGGAGCCGACGATTGCCGCCCGTGTGCAACACTATGATCCTGCCTGGCTGGATCAACTCTTCATGACGGGCGAGGTGGTGTGGGGCCGACTACGCGGATCGCGACGCGCGGATGAGGCGCGGCCGAATTTGACGGCCCTCACGCGGGCTATGCCGATCTCGCTACTCCTGCGGCGCGATCTCCCCTGGCTCCTGCGTCATCAGGAACTGCCATCGGAGCCCAGCCCACCGTCGGCACGAACACGTGGCCAGTCGCCGACGCGACGAGGCACCAGGCCAGCTGCCACCGCATTCGCCGGTGGAGGCATGCGCGGCAATGCCCATCAAGTGTATGACGTGTTGGTGGCGCACGGCGCGCTCTTTTTTCAGGACTTGGTGGCGGGCGCGGACTTGCCCTCAGCGCAGGTGGAAGAAGGGTTGCGTGAACTGGCCGCCTTGGGTTTGGTAACGTCGGACGGCTTTTCAGCGGTCCGCTCCATCATTCACAGCCCCCATCGTGGCCGACGGCGATTGGCGAGCCGCCGCGGTGCGGTCGCGGCGCCCGTGGGACGCTGGTCTTTGTTCCCCGGCCTCGTAGCGCCGCAGGCAGCGGAGACGCGGCTCCAGCAATGGTGTTTTCAACTTCTGCGGCGCTACGGAATTGTGTTTCGCGATCTACTGGCACGTGAAAATGCGGCGCCGGCGTGGCACGAGTTGGTCCCGGTATTTCGGCGACTTGAATTGCGCGGCGATGTGCGCGGAGGCCGCTTCGTTCGCTCGGTGGGGGGCGAACAGTTTGCCTTGCACACGGCGGTCGACCATTTGCGTTCCCCCCAGCCTCAACAGCCGGACGCTTGGCGATTGATATCGGCTTCCGATCCACTGAACCTGCATGGTGTCGTGACCGATGAAAACCGTGTCCCCGCGATGCACAAGAACTGGTTGGTCGTTCGCGACGGTCGATGCCTGGCGGCCCAGCAAGCCGGCTCGATCGCTTGGTTCGCACAACCGGAACTATTGGCGGAAGCGGAGATGCGTCGGGCTTTACAGATGGGCTATCGAATGCGAGCCGTGGCCTCATAAACTCGCGCGAAGGTCAACGCCTCGGGGACGGTCCCCAACAGTCCGACCACGCCGACTTCAACACGAAAGAACCGACCTACATGGGTAAGAGAATGAACGATGTGGCGATTGTCGGTGGGGGAATTGTGGGCTTGGCCACCGCGTACCAATTGCTGCAACGATTTCCGCAGTATCAGGTGACGCTCGTTGAAAAAGAAAAGCATTTGGCCGAACACCAGACGGGACACAACTCGGGCGTGTTGCACTCCGGCATCTACTACCAGCCGGGATCAATGAAGGCCACCAATTGTAGAGCGGGCAAAAAACGTATGGAAGCTTTTTGTGAAAACGAAGGCATTCCCTACGAAATCTGCGGCAAAGTGATCGTTGCCCTGGATGAGAGCGAGCTGCCGACCCTTGAACGCATTTTTCAACGAGGTCAGGCCAATGGGGTACAATGCACGCTCGTCGATCGCGAACGACTTCATGAACTCGAACCACATGCCGCCGGTATCCGTGCGATCCACGTACCCGAAGCGGGCATCGTGAACTATCGCAAGGTCTGCGAGCGGCTGGGGGAACGCATCCAGCAAGCGGGGGGCACCATACGCTTACAGGCGAAGGTGACACAGATCCGCCATTTTGCCGATCACGTCGTGCTGGGGACCACGCAAGGGGATGTGGCGGCCCGCTATGTCATCAATTGCTCAGGACTCTACTGCGACCGACTCACGCGCCTGAGTGGCCAGGACCCCGAATCCAAAATTGTTCCCTTTCGAGGCGAGTATTTCGAAGTTGCCCCCGAGGCTCATCATCTCTGCCGCAATCTCATCTACCCCGTCCCCAATCCAAGTTTCCCATTTCTCGGCGTCCACTTCACCCGCATGATCGATGGCAGCGTGGAGTGCGGGCCGAACGCCGTGCTGGCCTTCGCACGCGAAGGGTACAACAAATGGACGATCAATCCTGCGGAGCTGTGGGAATCCATCACGTATCGCGGGTTTCTAAAATTGGCCTGGAAATACTGGCCGGTCGGCGTTGGCGAGATGTGGCGGTCGGTCAGCAAAGGCGCGTTCGTCCGTGCCCTCCAACGATTGGTTCCCGAAATCAGGCGAGAACACTTGGTCCCCGCGCCGGCTGGAGTCCGGGCCCAAGCCATCACTCCCCAAGGCGACATGGTGGACGACTTCGCCATCCGGTACGCTAAGCGGGTGGTGAATGTCTGCAATGCACCTTCCCCAGCCGCCACGTCGTCGCTCAATATCGGAGTTACCATCGTCGATCAACTGACGTCCCACACCAACCTCTGAGTTCGCGTGTTGCCCATTTTTGTCGACGATAACGCAGCCAATGCCGATCTTGATTCTTGAATCGACCTGTGATGAGACGGCGGCGGCGTTGGTCACACGCGATCGTCGTGTCTTATCTTCCGTCGTCGCGTCCCAAGACGCATTGCACGAGAAATTCCACGGCGTGGTTCCCGAAATCGCAGCCCGCGCCCACTTGGAGCGTATACTACCCGTCATTGATGAGGCCTTGCAGCGTGCCCAAGTCTCATTGGACCAGCTGGAGGCCGTGGCGGTCGCGACCACCCCCGGCCTGGCAGGGTCTCTGTTGATCGGACTCGCAGCGGCCAAGACACTTTGCTTGACTTTGAACATCCCCTTGCTTGGCGTCAATCATCTGCATGCCCACATTTATGCGTGTCGATTGGCGAGCGACCAAGACATCTTCCCCTGCTTGGGCCTGGTTGTAAGCGGTGGACACACCAGTCTCTATCGATGTGTTGGACCGTTG
>SXHS01000354.1 GCA_005773145.1 Planctomycetaceae bacterium
ATGGGCAAGCCTGGCATGCCCGTTTTGGACGTCATCGCCCGCGTGAAGGATCAATTTCGGGTCCCCACGTTCGCCTATCAAGTCAGCGGCGAGTAGGCCATGCTCACGGCTGCCGCCCAACTCGGTTGGCTCGGTCGGCAGCGCGTGGTATTCGAGAGCCTATTGGCCTTTAAGCGGGCCGGCGCCGATGGCATTCTGACTTATTTCGCGGTTGAAGTGGCCCGCCAGCTCCGCGAATCCGGCCGTCAATCGCAATCGTAAAATGCTTCACTTGGCTGGTCGAAAGGCTCGCAGACGCGACTCGTTAGTGGTCAAATAGGGACCACCAATCAAGTCGATGCAGTAGGGAATTGCTGGAAACACTGCGTCGAGACATTCCCGAATGGCCTTGGGCTGACCTGGCAGGTTTAGGATCAACGCTTGGCCGCAGATGCCGGCCGTCTGCCGCGACAAGATGGCGGTGGGGACTTTTTCGAGGGACACCTTCCGCATCAACTCGCCAAACCCCGGCAGCATCTTGTGACAGACCGACTCCGTGGCCTCGGGCGTCACATCGCGTGGCGCTGGCCCGGTTCCGCCCGTGGTGATGATCAGGCAGCAACCACTGCTGGCCAGTCGTCTCAGGACCTCCGCGATTGCATCTTGTTCATCGGAAACGATCTCGTACCTGGCCTCCCACGAGGACTGGACGACCTCCGCCAAGTACTCACGAATCGCCGGACCACCACGATCTTCGTACTCGCCGCGACTGGCCCGGTCGGAAACGGTCACGATGCCGATGAGAATCATGACCGACCTCATTGGTCAACCGGCAGAAATCGAATACACAAGGGTGCGGGAACTTCGAGCACCAAGCCGGTTGGGGTTAATCGGCCTGTCTGCATGTCGATGCGAAATTGCACGACCGTGTTGCTCTCTTGGTTCCCCGCGAGTAGGAAGCGGCCCGTTGAGTCAATGCCAAAGTTGCGGGGCGTCTTGCCTTGCGTGGATTCATGTCCCACGACGGCCAGCTTACCTGTCGACTCATCGACGGAAAAAATGGCAATCGTGTCGTGACCTCGGTTGGAACCGTAGACGTATCGGCCCGATGGATGTACTAGGATTTCCGCTGTGGAATAACCGTCTTGAAAGGGGACGGGAATTGTGGAGATGGTTTGAATTTCCGTCAAGCGTCCCGACGGGGCGTCAAAAGCAAAGGCCGTTGCCGTGCAATTGGCTTCATTGATCACGTACAGATACCTGCTTGATGGGTGGAAGAACGCGTGTCGCGGCCCCGAACCTTTCGCCACTGTGGCGAAGGGCGGGTTGTGCGGGGTGAGCCTCGCTGCCATGGGGTCAAACCGATAGACAATGACCTGGTCCAAGCCGAGATCGGCGGCGACGGCAAATCGATTGGTGGGGTCCAGGTTGATGGAGTGCGCCTTGGCGATGGACGGCTGTCCCACAGGCACGCCACCATGGCGAATGGCAGAGGCTGCCTTCCCTAGGCGACCATCGGGACCAATCGGGAGCGAAGCGACACTGCCACCACTATAGTTGGCAACCAATACGGCTTTGCCAGTTGCATCAACGACGAGATGGCAAGGGACTGCACCTTCGGAGGATTGGGCGTTTAGCAATTTTGCCGCCCCGGTCTTGCCATCAATGGCATAGGCGGCCACAGCTCCCGTATCGCCAGTAAACTCGGGCGTGTATCCCGCCGCGTAGAGAAACTTGCCATTGGGATGGAATGCCAAGAACGACGGGCTCTTGAGCCCGCCATGGCCGCTAGACACGAGACGCATTTCGCCCGTCCGGCTGTTCATCCGATAGACGTAGAGTCCTTCGCTAGGCGGCCCCTCATCATCGGTTGTCGATCCGATGTAGACAAACTGCTCCGCCGGTTCCGATTCCTTCGACTCGGCTGCCATGGACGTCGAACCAACGCCCCAGGCCAAGATCATTAGAGCCGTTGCAGCGGCCATGAGCATGGGCACCGTTGACAAAGCAGCCATCCGGATCAAACGGACAACGTGGCCTGGAAACCAAAGTCTTGTGGCAGTCACTCGGTAACTCCTGATGGTCGTGCGGTGAAGGATGTCACGGACTTCGCAACCACACGCGTCAGCCGCCCGGCCCACGGCGAGATTTGGGTGCCGTGGTCGGGAGCCAATTCGCGGCGGCCCCAGACCAGGAAGATAGCGGATGGATGCTGCCGAATCAATCAAGGGTGCGGCGGCGAATTCGCCTGCCGAGTGCGATCAGCGGGATCGCCGCACATCCGATCGCCCAAGAAGCGGGCTCTGGCACGGGTTGAAAATGGTGGCTTTCGACCCATTCGGCAATGTCATTGCCGAGCGCGACACCATCATCAGCATCAAAGAGCCAGTGAATGCCCAGATAAATGCGACTAATCGCGTTTTCGTATTCGGCCGTACTGAAGCTGGTAAAACTGCGGGACTCTTGTCCGACCGGCATTTCTTCTGAGGTGAGCGTGTAGGCCAAGTCGTCGCCGCCGTAAAAGCGTCGCAGCACTTCGTAGGTCGCTCCGCCCATCGTGGCATGCCCAGAAACATAGGCCGGAAAGGGGGGCGTAAAATCATCCGTGGAACTCAGCGGGTTGTCCCCGGGCGCACCCAATGGCTGCCAGGTGCCGTCCTCTACGGTCGCCGGATTGTCGTCATCTTGGTCGGATGCGGCACGAATCGCCGTGACGGGCCGCCAAAAGTCGTCTACGAACTTGACGTCCCAGGCAGCAATCGCGGCGTCGGCCATCGCGACGGACGCCATTGCGAACAGGCGTGCGTTGTCCGCAGGTGCATTCCCCGTTTGCATGGCGATCTCATGCAGATTGCGGTTATACAACACGGGTGGCGGCCCCATGCCAACCCGGTCATAAGCCCAGAAAATACCGATCGCCTCCTCGTCTGGTGTGCGTGTGGAACCGGTGAGTGCGCCCTTCATCTTCACCTGGTTGAAGGCATCGACGTATTCCTGGCTGCTCATATCTGGAACACCGGGCACCGCGAACTGTTGGCTGCTGGTGAGCGTGAATGGGGTGACACCCCCCCACTCCGGTCCCCAGGCAGGCTTGGGATTGAATGGATCGGGCTGCCATCGTCCCGGTAGCGCCGTTGGCATGTACGCGACCATCTGATCGGCCCCATCAGAATCCCGCCAGCCAAGATACTGTTGGGCAATCGACGCCCCCAGGACTATACCTGCGTCCTTGGCCGGGCCATCCGCAATGCCACTTAGCGCCGTGGTATAAGTATCGGACAAGATCGCCGCCTGCGCTGCTCCGGGATAGCACACCGCTAAGATCTCAAAAGCTGCTTGGGTAGAAGCCGCGGCTTGAGAGGCCGACGGATTCGTCATGTCGACGTAAAACGGCACGTGGGTCCGCTGTACCGCCTGAAACGCGTCGTAGATGGCGCCATTCATCATGGCCATGGAGCGTGTCGACCAGCCGGGATTCGCCTTGGCCGTATCCGACTGAACTACGGCGCGCAGTGCCTCGTTCCAGTCCAGCACGACATCGGCCTTGACGGTCGCGGTGGCGAACAACATCAGAAGTGATACCCGAACCCCCCACCGCCAATCCAGAGAAAAAGACATCAATTTCAACTGCGCCTCCCAAAATCGATACGAGCAACAGCACGCCGTGCAACCAGCATCCAGTATGCATGTGCCGTCCGCGAACGTCAAGAAAATATTCGCCTGGCCGCCGTGAACATTCGCCTCAACCGAAGTCCCGGCAGCGGTCGTCCTCCGACTGATGGCCCCCCCGTACGATCTGCCCCAACGGGCAACGCCGTGACGGATTTATTACCGGGAAAAATGGGGGTTTTCTCGCTCCTTGTGTCTGCCCTTATCGTAGCGCGCACTTTTGGTGCCACGGTCC
>SXHS01000355.1 GCA_005773145.1 Planctomycetaceae bacterium
CCGCCGCCGCCACCACCTCCGCCGCCACCATGCCCGCCACCTCCACCTCCACCGCCGCCACCCCAATGTCCACCACCGCCGCCGCCCCAATGCCCACCACCGCCGTGGCCGTAACCACCGCCGCCGTATCCGTGTCCACCGCCTAATACTGCGGGGCTACTTGCGCCGCCGGGTCCTGGCCCGAAGAACGGCGTCAAGCCACCAAACGGTGGGCCCCAATACGAGTAGGGTGCCGAGTACGGCCGGTAGGGAAATTGCCATTCGCCGTAGGGTCGCACGGGGCGTCCCCACTCCTCCACGGTATGCAGGTAGTCCGCGCTACTGCCGACTTGAACCACGCTCTGAGAGTGGCGATAACCACTGCGCATGTAGTTGGAGGGAACACTGACATAGACGGGCGCAATGGGTGCGTATTGGGTAACACGCGCTGCCGTCGCCGGGTGGTGGGAGTAGTAGGATGTCGCCAGGACCCAATCCGCTGCGAGGCTGGTCGAATGGGCGAAGGCGAGAAAAATGAGCAGTGATGACGTCCGTGCCACACCTGCTGTGAGGTGTGTCTTCATAGGTTGCCGTGTCGTTGTTGGATACTAACAGAGAGAAGGGTCAAGGATGCCGCATCATGAGTTGTTCGGACTCAGCGTCAAAGAAGTATTCGTTTCCTGCCGGCAATTTGGGGAGTTCAATGCCGTTTTCCTTAATGATTCTTTCCATGAATTCTTCGTGCGATTTTGGGCCGCGGTTATTCGGGTCGCTGGCCTTATACAACCGCATGGCGTCTGGGATTTGAATCTCGAAAATAATCCGGTGTGCGATGTGGAAACGCTGGTGGAGTGGTTCGGTGATGATGCCGCCGCCATAGCGTTTGCCCTTAACCGGATCGTCGGCGGTGACGACGGTCGCCTGGGATGGCGGAGCCGTTGTTGGGGCTGCCGATGTCGCCACAGGCGCGGCTGGTGGTGGCGGTGGCGGTGGCGCGACCGCTCCGTCCGCCGGGGGAACGGGAGTGGTCGGCCGGCTATCGGCGTTGGGCCCGCAGCCGGCCATGGTGACTAAGAACACCAGGCCAGCGGTCCGGGCCATGCGCGGCGATCGCAGTGCGAACCGTATCGGGTTTATTCGGCCAATCGCAGGTTCCATGATTGCATTTGATCCAGCATCGAGGCGTGCGTGAGGTTGAAATCCAGCGGAGTCAGTGTGACCAACCCTTTTTCTAACGCGGACAAATCAGTTTCGTGCTCTGGATGTTGGGGCGCTGGGTCGGACGTGGCCCAATAATAGGCGCGTCCCTTGGGGTCGAAACGTTTGGCGAAGGTGCTTCCATAGTGCGCCACGCCCATCGGTACGACTTGCAGACGGGCCGGACCGTGTATGGCGGCGGTCGGGAAATTTAAATTGAACAATTTGCCAATTGGTTTGCCTCGTGCCAAAATCTGTTCGATGACTTGCCGAGCCATACGAGCTGCTTTTGCGAATTGGGCATGCTCATCGTACTCGAGTGAAACGGCGATGCTGGGGATACCAAAAAACGCCCCCTCGATTGCTGCTGCGACGGTTCCGGAATACAAGACATTAATGCCTGCGTTCAATCCACCATTAATTCCACTGACAATCAGATCCGGCCGCCGCGGACAGAATTCGAAGACGCCGATCTTCACGCTGTCGGCCGGACTCCCCTCGACCGCCCACCCCCGTCGTCGATCTCCGTCGTACACCTCTTTGCAGATCAAAGGACTCAAAAATGTGATCGAATGCCCAACGCCACTTTGTTCCGTCGCGGGCGCGACCACGCACACGTCTCCTAGTGCCTGCAACTCCCGTTCCATGGCGGCGAGTCCCGGCGCGTGGATGCCGTCGTCGTTGGTGAGCAGGATTTGCAGGCGGTCGGACGCGCGATCCATCGTAATTCGCTCCCTTTCATTCGCTATTCCCACTATAAACGGAGGCTGGTACTGGCGGGTAGACGTCAGGAGCCGTATAATCGGTCGCTTTCCTCTGGGGTGGTCGGGTGCCGCATTCCACGCGGCGCGTTGCGTCGTGTGGTCGTTTGGCAACACGGGAGTGGCGTTGAGGCAACCCGTCCGCAACCGACACGGGAAACTTCGCGACAGGCCTGAGGGTCATTGGGGCGTCACGGCATTCCGGGGGGCCAGGGATGGGGATTGCAGATGAATCGGACGGAATCCACCACGCGTCAAGAGGCTACCGCGGCTGCGAGCCAGCGCGTCTTGGTGCTCGATTTTGGCTCCCAGTACGCCCAGCTGATTGCTCGGCGCGTGCGTGAGCAACACGTCTATTGTGAAATTGTCCGTCATGACATTTCGGCGGATCGCGTGGCGGAGCTGGCCCCGCGTGGCCTGATCCTCTCCGGCGGGCCTGCGAGCGTGTATGCGGACCGCGCGCCGCGCTGTGACGCGCGATTGTTTCAGCTAGGGATCCCGGTGCTAGGGATATGTTACGGCATGCAGTTGGCGTGCGAGGCACTTGGGGGGAAGGTGGAGCAGGCGCCGGCCCGCGAGTACGGCCGCGCTCGTTGTCGGGTCACCTCACACAGCGACTTGTTTTCTGGCGTGGGGGACGACATTGATGTCTGGATGAGCCACGGGGATCAAGTGGCGCGTGTTTCGGATGAATTCCTGCCGCTGGCCGCTACCGCCAGCTGCCCCATTGCCGCCGTGCGCCATCGCACCTTGGACGTGTTTGGATTGCAGTTTCATCCGGAAGTGACCCACACGCCGCTGGGCACGACGATCCTGGGGAATTTCTTGCATCGCATCTGCGGCTGTGATGGAACCTGGAAGTTAGGGGATTTCGCCGCGCAGACGATCGACCAGCTGCGCAAGCGAGTGGGCCAGAGCCGCGTGTTGTGCGGCCTTTCAGGAGGGGTGGACTCGTCGGTTACGGCGGCCCTGCTCTATCAGGCCATCGGCCCCCAATTGTCGTGCATCCTGGTCAACAATGGACTGCTGCGACGGGACGAACAGGAATCGGTGCTAGCGGAGTTCACCCATCATTTCCGCGCCGATTTGCATGTGGTGAATGCCGAAGATCGGTTTCTCGCCGATCTCGAGGGGGTTACCGACCCGCAGGAAAAACGGCGACGCATTGGACATGCATTTATCGATGTCTTTCGCGAAGCCAGCCGTGGCATCCCGGATGTACGCTTTCTGGCGCAGGGAACTCTCTATCCGGATGTCATTGAAAGTGGTGCGGCGGCGGATGGCCCGGCGGCGACGATCAAATTGCACCACAATGTCGGCGGGCTCCCTGATCAGCTGGGCTTTGAACTGATCGAGCCCCTGCGAGATTTATTTAAGGACGAAGTGCGCACGCTGGGCGTGGAGCTGGGACTCCCCACCGAACTCGTGTGGCGTCACCCATTCCCAGGGCCGGGATTGGCCGTGCGTTGCTTGGGTGAGGTGACCCGCGACCGGCTCGAGGCGTTGCGGGCGGCCGATGCGATCGTCGTTAGCGAAATTCGCACGGCTGGCCTTTATCGTAAAGTGGCCCAAGTCTTCGCCGTACTGCTGCCGGTCCGCAGCGTGGGCGTGATGGGAGATGCTCGTACGTATGACCAGACGATCGTCGTGCGTAGCGTCGATAGCGAAGATTTTATGACGGCCGACTGGAGTCGTGTTCCCTACGACGTATTGGCCCAGATCTCAACCCGGATCATCAACGAGGTGCCGGGGGTCAATCGTGTGGCGTACGATATCAGCAGCAAGCCCCCCGCGACCATCGAATGGGAATAGTCGCTGTGATCCCCACTGGATGGAAGCCAACAAAAAAAGCGCCGCCACGGGGAGTGGCTGCGCTTTTGATGGGGGGTACGACCCACGAAACGTCAGTCGGCGGGGCAAGCAGGTGGTGGTGGGGGTGTTGTGCTCGTGACCGACGTCTCGCAGGCGGTTGGCTTGGGCTCCGAAGAGGGAACTCGGCGGTCCCCTCGCACTCCTCACATCGACGACATGGTGGTGTGATCCCGATTTTTTCGCCTGGGCATGCCTCCACACGTACTTTCGATAAAAGAGACACAACCGATTCGTTTTAACAGGGACGATGCATGGTCCGCCTGGCTGCGATGCTAGCATGGGCCACCACAGAAAGGTTTAGAAGTGAGTCGGCAGTATATCTTCACCATGGCGGGGCTAACGAAGCGATTTGGCCAGCGCGAGGTTCTCAAGGATGTTTGGCTTTCGTTCTACCCGACGGCCAAGATCGGTGTGTTAGGCCGCAACGGCTCCGGCAAGAGCACGATATTGCGGATCATGGGGGGGCTCGACCGCGACTTTGATGGCGAGGCGAACCTGGCCCCAGGCTTTACCGCCGGGTACCTGCCGCAGGAACCCGTGCTCAACCCGGAGAAGGACGTGCGCGGAAACCTGGAGGAGGCTATTGCGGAAAAACGGAGCCTGCTGGAACGCTTTGACGCCATCAACGGCCGGCTGTCCGAGCCGCTGGAAGCCGATGAAATGGAGAAATTGTGCAACGAGTTGGCCAGAGTCCAGGATCGCATTGACGCGGACGGGCTCTGGGAGTTGGATCGGCACTTGGAAATCGCCATGGACGCGATGAATCTGCCCCCGGCGGATGCGAGTGTCACCAGCCTCTCGGGGGGCGAACGGCGGCGAGTCGCCCTCTGCATGATCCTCATGCAGCAGCCCGACCTGCTGCTGCTCGATGAAC
>SXHS01000356.1 GCA_005773145.1 Planctomycetaceae bacterium
ATCTGGTCGGCCGTGACCGGTTGGATCACTCCGTATTCAGTAATGATTCCCGTGATCCATTCGGCGGGCGTGACGTCAAAGGCCGGATTGTAAACCCGCATGCCGACGGGAGCCACGCGCTGGCCGCGTATTTCGGCGACTTCTTCCGCATCCCGCAGTTCGATCGGAATCTGACTTCCGTCCGGCAAATTGAAATCAAAAGTGCTCCGCGGTGCGGCCACATAGAACGGCACCCGATGGGCCCGCGCCAGGACGGCGAGCGAATACGTCCCGATCTTGTTGGCCGCATCCCCGTTGGCCGCAATGCGATCGGCGCCCGTGAAGACGCCCTGAACTCGCCCTTCCCGCATGACCTGCCCGGCCATCGAGTCGCAAATCAACGTGGCGTCCAGACCCCGCTGCATCAACTCCCAGGCGGTCAATCGGGCCCCTTGCAGGAGCGGCCGTGTTTCGTCCACGAAAACGTGCAGCCGTTTCCCCTGATCCTGCGCGGTAAAGAAAATAGAGAGGGCCGTACCGTACTCGGCAGTGGCAAGTCCCCCCGCGTTGCAATGCGTAAGGACACTGGCCCCATCGGGCAACAGTTCGGCACCGTGCCGACCGATGGCCCGGCAAGTTGCCACGTCTTCGCGGTGAATCGCGCACGCTTCCGCGAACAAAGATTCGAAAATAGCCGACGGTTCGCTGCGGGCGGATAGCTGCCGGGCACGGGCGACCATGCGATCCAGGGCCCAGAACAAATTCACGGCAGTGGGACGACTCGCCGCCAGATACGAGCGCACCTGCTCCAGCCGTTCGAAAAACACGGCGGAATCCGGTTGCCCGTTATCGCTTTGAACTCGGTTCGCGCCTAACGCCGGGGCAAATAACGGCTGTAACCCCAAACAAATTCCATAAGCCGCTGCAATGCCGATGGCGGGCGCACCTCGCACTCGCAAAGCGCGAATGGCCTCGAATAGAGTCTCGATATCGAACACCGAGAGGAATGTGACCTCCAGCGGCAAGCGCGTCTGGTCCAGGAGCACCAGATGCCCCAGCGAGCCTCCTTGCCAACGTACGGCAGCCGGAAGAGGAGCGGTCGTCGAGTCTGACATGAATTAAGCAAACGCCTCGTTGACGCTAACAAAGGGGAGCCCAAACGTTTCGGCTACAGCCCGATAGGTCACCTGCCCCCGGTGCACGTTGACCGCTGCGGCGATCTCGGGACATTGCATGGTGGCGGCCTGTACGCCAAGATTGGCCAAAACGAGAACCCAAGGGAGAGTCACGTTGCAAAGAGCAAACGTGCTGGTGCGCCCCACGGCACCTGGCATGTTGGCCACGCAATAGTGCAGCACATCATCGATGATGAAAATAGGATCGCTATGGGTGGTGGGACGTGAGGTCTCTACACAGCCCCCCTGATCCACGGCGACGTCAATGATCACGCTGCCGGGCTTCATAATCTTCAGGTCCTCGCGATGGACCAAGCAAGGCGCTTTGGCTCCTGGAATCAAGACCGCACCGATCACCAAGTCCGCGAGCCGCAGCTCTTCGCGAATCGTGTGACGATCGCTGTACAGCACATTAACATTGGGTGGCATGACGTCATCCAGATACCGCAGGCGGCTCATGTTGATGTCCAGAATGGCCACGTCGGCGCGAAATCCGGCCGCAATCTTGGCCGCGTTGGCCCCCACGATGCCACCCCCGAGAATCGTCACGTGAGCGGGCGCGACACCGGGAACGCCCGCCAACAGGATCCCCCGTCCCATTTGGGGACGCTCGAGGTACTTGGCCCCTTCCTGGATCGACATACGCCCCGCCACCTCACTCATCGGGGTCAAGAGGGGAAGTTGGCCCGTTGCGTCTCGCAGGGTTTCGTAGGCAACGCAGGTCGCCCCAGACTCGAGCAGCTGGCGCGTCAAACGCTCATCTGCGGCAAAATGAAAATAGGTGAAGAGGGTCTGGCCGCGGCGGAGCAACGGCCACTCATCCGGCTGAGGCTCTTTTACTTTCACGATGAGATCGGCCTGCGAGTACACCTCGGCTCCGCTATGCACAAGCGTTGCACCATTTCGCAGGTATTCCTCGTCGGCGATACCGGAACCGAGCCCGGCCCCCGATTGGACCAAGACCGTGTGACGCAACCGCGTTAGTTCTTCGACCCCCACAGGGAGCATTCCCACCCGATATTCATCTCGCTTGATCTCTTGCGGCACTCCAATAATCATGCGTCCGATTCCTCACTCAACCCGAAGACCTCGACTCTCAACACGCGGTGCCATTATATCGGGAACGGCCCAATGCGGTATCCGTCTGCGACGGGAGCATGCTTTGCCGACCCAAGAGGCGCCAGCGATTCGATCGTAGTCCGCGTCAAAATTCACGTGCCGCTAGAACGGCGGACATGGACATCTTGTTCATATTCCCTGCGTAATTCCCGCCAATCGATCAGCGCTCGCCAGCCCAGGTGGTCGCCTATCTTCTTCGTGGAAAATGGCGATCCATGCTCGGGCAGATCGTCGGCGAACGCCACCATTTGCGGATAGAATCGCTCCACCAGCGCCCGAGTCGGCGTTGCCACGCACACATTCGGCGCCGCGATGTGATAGGCCTCAAAGCCGTTGCGATTGCTGGTCAGCCAAGCCAAACAAGCGGTTGCCACATCCCGAGCGTCCACATACGTCCAGAGAACGGGGGCAGCCGACCCATCGGACTCCACATGCGGCTTCAGACGCCAGTCGTAGCCCCCTTCGTAGACAATCCTACCCAGCCGCAGTGCCGCGATCGCCAAGCCATGCCAGCGGGAGTAGTCCATGGCCACCTCCTCCAGCCATCGCTTGGTCCCGCCATAGATGCTGAACGGCAGCAGCGGACTGGTCTCCAGAACCGGAAAACTAGGTTGGCGTGCCATGTCACCGTAAACCATGATGCTCGACGCCATCACGATCCGTTTCACGCCTGCATTGCGACTGGCTTGCAAGATGTTGAAACCACCCAACATCAAATTGTGAAAAGTTTCTGTTGTGGACGTCCAACCATCACTCGGCAGACTCCCAAAGTGCACGATGCCATCGGCGTCAGCCACGACGTCATTCACACCGCCGGCATCACGCAGGTCGAGTTGTACGTAGTGGGTTTCACCAGTTGTCGGAGGCTGTATGTCGACGCCAATCACTTGGTGCCCCGCGTCTCTCAACACGCGCACAATCGTACGTCCCGTCCCCCCTTTGGCGCCTGTTACAACGATACGCATCGATCGCTCCTCCCGTTGCACCTACCTGAAGCTGAATCAACAATCCCGCCATCATACTCGCGATCGCCATTGGTTGTGATCAATTTGTGGTCCAATGGCCACAATCGGAATGTATGCGAACCCCAACGATTACTGTCTCGGACGGCCAATAGTTCTTCCAAGCTGGCACGGGCGACATTGGTCAGTTTGATCTCGGTCTCTTTAGACGTTGTGGCCGCCTTGCTCCCCTCCAGAATATTCTGCTTGCCTGAGCGCGCCGATTGAATCATTGTTCAATCGTTCGATCGCCACGAGACAAAAACTTGTGGGCAAAGCGAAATGTGATGTCGTAAACGACCTCGGCCTTTTGATACGACAGCAAAGTTTGGTAGTCGCCGCGAGGCGGGATGATGGGACGCTGTGGATCATCGGTCGGGCGTGCGGAATGGGAGGAATGAGAGGTATGAGAATAATGCTTGTCATCATTCCCACGCTTGTCATCATTCCCATAACTGCCATCATTCACATTCCGGTCATCATTCTCATTCTTCCCATTCTTCCCATCGCTTCCCCCCCAAAACGCTCGATTCATACCCCTCCCCCTTTCTCTCTTTAGAACCTCGACGACTCCAAAATCCCAGATTTCGGGCAGGGTTGGGTGCTCCGTCCAGCCCTGTAGGATATAAGATGATCTTCTTGATGACCACCACAACGGCCCCATACACTGTCCAGGCGGAGACCCTTCAGGCTCAATCCACGCAGCGTGGGGCGGCTCGATGCTGTTGGGCCGATCATTTTTGGATATCGAGAGTTTCACATGTCGCTACCAGGCTTTTCGCGTTCCCGCGACTTTCCCACGTTGGACGACCAGACGTATTTGAATACCGCAGCCGAGGGTATTCCACCGCAGGTCGTGCTCGAGGCCCTGGCCCAATACGGGCAAGACAAATTGCTGGGCATGGATGGCCGCATTCCCCATGAGCAGCAACGCAACGAAGTCCTGCAGCAGACGGCAAGAGCCTATGGTTTATCCCCCGAGGAGATTGGTGTCTGTTCGTGTTCCTCGGAGGCGTACAATTTGTTGGCGCTGGCCATGGAATTGGTCCCCGGCGACGAGGTGATTGTCAACGACTTGGATTTTCCAACCGGCATTACGCCCTGGCTTCAACCGACCTGTGCGGCGACGGTGCGCGTCTGGAAATCGCGTCAAGGGGCGCTGCGGGTCGAGGACCTGATCCCCCTGCTGAATCGGCAGACCCGGTTGCTCACGGTTTCTCTGGTTAGCTTTTACAATGGATTCATGATTCCCCTCCGCCACATGATCGACGCCATTCGCCGACACTCGTCCGCGCTGATTGCCTTGGACGTGACGCAGGCGTTGGGGAGGGTGCCGTTGGATACCACCGATGTTGATGTCATCATCAGCTCGACGCACAAATGGATCCTGGCCAGTCACGGGGGCGGTTTGGTGGGGGTGCGAAATCGTTGTGCGGATCGATTGACGGCTCGCGCTGGAGGATGGTACCACCTGCACAATGCCTTCGACGCGGACCGCTTGGACCGCGTGGTGACGCGGCCGGGTGCCGCCAGCTTCTCCGTGGGAATGCCGAATTATCCTGCGATTTACGCCATCAGTGCCGCTCTGAAATATCTGCATGGTTTGGGCATTGACGCCATCCATCACAGTACGCAGCACTTGGTGCAGGCCTGTTGGGAGGGGCTGCAACAACTGGACATCGAGATGCTCACGCCGAACGAACCGGATGCTTGGGCCGGCATCTTAGCTTTTCGACATCCGCAGGCCGATCGAATCCACCGTCGCTTACACGAGCAACGCATTCACATCATGCACCAAGCCGGACGGCTGCGGGTGGCAATCCATTTTTACAATACGATGGACGATGTCCATCGATTTTTGCTCGCACTACAACAGGCCCTACAAGAAAGCTGAGCCCATCCGCCATCATGCCCGATCACATTAACAGCAAAAACAACGAAAAACGTCTCGGCGAGGCCTTGGACCGAATCGCTCGCACCATCCCGGCCGCTCAGGTGGACCAGCTTCAGGCCTATTGCGAATTGTTGTGGCAGAGCAATGAGCAACTGAATCTCACGCGGCATTTGGACTTCGACACATTCGCCGCTCGAGACGTCGTGGATGCGGTCGAGCTGGCGCAACTTTTGCAACCGAGTGAGTCCGTGTTGGATGTGGGATCCGGGGGGGGCGTTCCGGGCGTCTTGTTGGCCATCCTGCGCCCCGATGTGACCATCTCGCTGTCTGAGTCCGTCGGCAAGAAGGCTACCGCGCTGCAACGCATCGTGAACCAGCTGGGCCTGGGCCTCCCTGTGCATCACTGTCGCGCAGAAACACTCCTCGGCCAAATGAGTTTTCATACCCTGACGGCCCGCGCCGTGGGACCGCTCTCCAAGATGCTGCAGGCCTTCGCCGCGCACTGGCCGTCGATCGGACGACTATTGCTGGTTAAAGGTCCGCGGTGGATTGAAGAACGGGCTGAGGCCCGGGAAAAAGGACTGTTGCGCGGACTCGAGCTGCGGCGAGTGGCCGCCTATGCCATGCCCGGGACCGAGGCGGAATCGGTCATTCTATCCGTACGCCCGCGAGAGACGCGGACCCCCGTCAAACCTAAGTCTCAGAGCCGGGGCTCCCAGGGGCATGCCAAGTCGCGTTCCAAGACGGCAGCGGCCGGCCGCTCGAAGTCGGCCCGACCGAAGCGGGCCCGTCGAAGATCGTCCTAGTGCCATCAGACCTCGTCAAGCAATCAACCAATATGGCATCGCTGGGCTCTTGGGACGGTGAGATCGACGGTTTGAGCTTGAACGGCCGTTAAGGTTTTCCTACACTGCCTCGCTTAAGCCAGTTGGTGCTAGCACACTGTCCGGTGTAGCGGACAGGTGGGACGGGACGGCACGTGGTCGTCGCGATGGCATTTATGGCGCTGAACCTCCCGGCGAAAGGGAATGGCGGCGGACATGTCAGGATACAATCTGACCCATCTTCAGCAATTGGAAGCCGAGAGCATCCACATCATGCGCGAAGTGGTGGCCGAGTTTGAGCATCCCGTCATGCTCTATTCAATCGGCAAGGACTCGTCGGTGATGGTTCACCTGGCCTGCAAGGCGTTTTACCCAGGTCGCCCCCCCTTCCCTTTTCTGCATGTGGACACCACCTGGAAATTC
>SXHS01000357.1 GCA_005773145.1 Planctomycetaceae bacterium
ACGCGGTCGTACAAAACAGGTTAACTAAGCTCAGTTTGAAGGCTCGGTTTGAAGACGGAGACAACAGATGCATATTCGTTGGCGCGGGTTGGAGCTTCCTAGTGCGGTCGTGTGCGACAAGAGCAGTCTGTCCAGCACGCATGGCCTGTTCTCGGTGGAGCCGTTTGAACGCGGGTTTGGGCATACGGTCGGAAATAGTATCCGCCGCATCTTGTTGTCCAGCCTCATGGGGAGCGCCGTGACCCAATTGAAGATTCGCGGGGCCCAGCACGAGTTCACGACCATCCCCGGTGTGCTCGAAGATGTCACCGATATCGTGCTGAACGTCAAGAGTCTGGTGGTCAAGAAGCAGACTGATGAGACCCGTGTGATTACGGTCGAGAAAAAAGACGCCGGGCCCATCACGGGTGCCGATGTGAAGACGGATGCCGACGTCGAAGTGATCAATAAGGATCACCTGATCGCCACGCTGACCGACAATGTGCCGTTCTTCATGGAGATGGTGGTCGAAAACGGTCGCGGTTATGTCCCGGCCCATGAGCATAGTGCCGAAGAGCACGAGATCGGCGTGATTCCGATTGATGCGGTCTACAGCCCCGTAACGCGGGTTCGCTATGACATCGACGAAACACGCGTGGGCCAGAAGACGAATTACGATCGCTTGACGATGGAAATCTGGACGAATGGCTCCATCCACCCGGAAATGGCACTGGTGGAAGCCGCGAAGATCATGCGCAAGCACTTGAATCCCTTTGTCCAGTATGCCGAACTCGGCAGCCAAGTGGCCTCGCCCACTCGTGGGGCCTTGGCCGACGCCCATCTCGAACGTAAGTTGAATATGAGCATCAGCGACTTGCGTTTGTCCGTGCGGGCCTCCAATTGCCTGGAGTCCGAACAGGTTGGCACCGTGCGAGAACTGGTAAGCCGCCATGAAGACCAGCTTCTATCGGTGCGGAATTTTGGCGAAACCACATTGTCGGAGATCAAGGAACGCCTGGCCGAACTCGGTTTGCAGTTGGGCATGCGGGTCCCGGCAGCGTCCTAGATCATGAGGAAATACGAACATGCGACATAAACGACTAGGCCGTTGCCTGGGGCGGTCCTCGAGTCATCGCCGCGCCTTGTTGCGCAATATGGCGAGCG
The DNA here is from genome assembly GCA_005773145.1 of Planctomycetaceae bacterium. Lineage (GTDB taxonomy): Bacteria > Planctomycetota > Planctomycetia > Pirellulales > Pirellulaceae > SXHS01. The sequence continues at coordinate 1,144 of SXHS01000357.1, forward strand.
CTCTGTTTTTGACCGAGCGAGATGCAGAGCTGGACGATAACCAGCCGAAGGTCAAGGGACGCATTGTGACCACCATCCACAAGGCCAAGGAAGTGCGCCCGCTGGTCGAGAAATGCATCACGGTCGCCCGTCGGGCGTTGGCATCTCTCGATGCAGCCAACCAGTTCGCGACCACGGCCGATCGCGGGAGCGAGGCCTGGAAGGCGTGGCGCAATAGCAACCAGTGGCAGCAGTGGAATCAGGCCATCGCACCCGCCTTGGCCGCACGACGACATGCCGTGCAGTTGCTAGGCGATAAGCAAGCCGTTCGTATCCTCTTTCAAGATATCGCCCCGCGCATGGCCAATCGACCAGGGGGTTACACACGCATCGTGCGATTGGCCACGCCGCGCGTCGGGGATGCTGGCACGCGGGCTATCTTGGAGCTGGTCGGTGTGCGGGATCGCGTCAAGGCGGCGAAGAGTGAAAAATTCGTCGATGAGGATGCGTCGTAGCGGGTCTCGACTCCATGGACGGCTGGCCGGTTGCCAATAGTAGTTTTCGCACTCGCGGTTTCGATTTCACCGGGAGCATGCGCGAACTCGGCGAGGATATGATCGCGCGAGTTCCCGCGCTCAGGCATATCGATCTGCCGGTCGTAGGCCTTTCCGTAGCGCAAACCCGCAAACCGGTGCGGCACGGATTGTGGGCCAGCTTGACGCCGCTCCGTTTCTCCGGTGGGGCCGAGGTGGAAACCCGTCGCGGCCGACCTTACACCTGCCAGGCCGTGTGCGACCGGTCCGGGCGACGGCTGCTGTACATTATGACCTTCTATCTGCCCCGTTTCGTGGATTTATCGCAGCGGGAAAAACTGGCCACGTTCATTCATGAACTCTGGCATATCAGTCCGGAATGCAACGGCGACATCCGCCGCCACGATGGGCGTTGCTACGCCCACACGGGATCCCAAGAGGCCTACGACGCCCAAGTCGAGCTGCTCGTCGACGCGTGGCTGCAAGCCTCCCCGCCCGACCATCTCTACGAGTTCTTACAGCATGACTTCAGCACGCTGTGCCGCATTCATGGTGGCGTGCGTGGATCGCGGTTTCCCCGGCCGAAGATCATTCCCTGGACGGCGCCAGCTGGCCATTAGTCTGGCAGCGGTTGGTCCTTGGTTTCCGGTGCAAAGGGGAGCACGAGCAGTCCGATCAAGAAGACCCCGCACATGGTGATGCCCGCGTAACGCAAGCGCATCGGTTCCGGGTAGGCACCGAAGACGTTGCTGGTGAGGTGGCCCAGCATGGTTGGGCCAATCGCAGCCACCAGACGCCCCACATTATAGCAAAAGGAAATACCCGTGCTGCGAATCCGAGTGGGAAACAACTCGGGGAAATAGATCGCGTATCCGCCAAATAGCGACAATTGACAAAAGCCCATGATCGGCACCATCACGACAACATGCCAAATATCCTGCATGGTCCAGAAGACGGCCGCTGTGCTAAGCATCGCAGCCAGAAAAGACAGCGCGAAGGCGCGACGTCGGCCAATGACTTGGCTAACCGGGCCAAATGCGTAAATTCCGAAGAAGGCCCCCAGATTGAGAAAGATGGACGTGATGCCCGCCCACATCGTCAGGCGTCCATTGAGTTGCTTGGTACGCTGACGGATCCGCTCCTGATGTTCGTCGAGTGACAGCGTCGACACGTCTGGAATGGGGGTCATCAGCTGAGTGCGGCGACGGTCCCGATCCGCTGCCGACTGGCCTTGGTCGTCCAGTCGCTGTAAGACCTCGGTCAGTCCGATCGGCTGCTGATCCTGCTGCAGGCTCAGCACGGCCGACCAGAGAACGGCAGCATCCTGGCGGTTGGCATCGAGATCGATCAAGTCCTGTGGTTGGACGGTACCCGTCCATGAGGTCATGCGGTCCGGGGCTTGCACCACTTGCTGTAGAAACGCCCAATCCTGGGCAGCTTGTCCGTCGCTCCGCAACTCTGCGTGAAATGCTCGCCGAAATACATTGCGGTTCAAATCGATGGAAAAAAAGCCAATCCCCCAGAGTCCGATCACGCCGCTCGTCGCCAGCAACAGGCCCACGATCGCGCGGGGCAGCCAACGCCGGTCGAACAACAGCTCCGCGTAGGAATGACGCACAGGCTCGGTGGAGCGACTCGCAACCGCCGTCTGCCACTGTTCGGGCTCCTTTAAACGTCGGCGCACCAGCAGGGCGAGTAATGCCGGTAGGGTTCCCACCAGAAACATGCAGCGCCACGCCGTGAGCGTGATGCCAAAAATCTGTGCATTTCCCATCACGCCGCTTCGTTCCAACTGGCCAAAACCGATGCTGATCAAGGCCGCCGTGATATTGCCGACGGCGGACAATGCCTGCAGCAAACCCAAGGCGTACGGTCTAGCACGCAGCGGCATGACCTCCGCTACGAGCGCCACCCCCACGGCGAATTCGCCCCCCACGCCCAACCCGGTTAGAAATCGATAGAAACTGAACTCCCAGATCGAACGCGAGAATGCACTCAGCCCTGTGAATAGGGAATACATCAGAATGGTGATGACCATGGTCTTGGCTCGACCGATCCTGTCCCCCAAGACGCCGAAGAACAGCCCCCCCAGCGCCCAACCCACCAGGAAGATGGATGTGGCATAGCCGCCGTACTCGAGCGCCAGACCATCGCTAACCGCTTCACCGTTGAGCGACAACAATTCCCGCATGGCGGGGAGCCGCGCCAGATTGAATAATTGCTGGTCCATGGTGTCGAAGAGCCAGCCCAGGGCGGCTACGACAAACACGAACCAATGGTAACGATTGAGCAAAGCGGGCCAATTACGCCACGTCACGGGGTCGTGATCGGATGGTGCGGAAGATGGCATGGAAGAATAGCCTGTCAAGCGTCCGAGAGCTCATGGTCATCAGACGCTGAAACGAATGTTAAGTATGTCACCGTCCTGGATCAAATAGTCCTTGGCCTCTTGCCGCACCAGATTCTGTTGCTTGACCTCACGTTCGCCTCCCAGACGAATTAGATCAGCGCACGACATGATTTCCGCGCGGATGAAACCGCGTGCCAAGTCGGTGTGAATGGCGGCAGCGGCATCCAAGGCCGTGGCCCCTTGCGGAATCATCCACGTGCGAACGTCTTTGGGGCCGGCTGTGAAGAACAGCATCTGGCCTGAGACCGCCATGAGCGTGCGCAAGAGACCGTCTCGATCGAACGCCACACTCCCCGACTCGCGGCGAAATTCTGCCTGTTCGTCCGGGCTCATCTGCGAAAGTTCCAACTCCCAACCCACCGGCACCGCGATGACTGGTGTCTGTTCTCCCAAATGCGTGGGCAAGTTGGTGGTATCGTCCTCGGCCACGTTGGCAATCACCAAACGCCTTTTTCTCGTCAACAACCCAAAGGAGCTGGTCGCCCGCAGCTGTTCCGCCGTCATCGGACAGGTCGACAGCGATTGGCCTGCCTCGAGCACCTCCAACAATGGCAGGATCGCATTCAGTTCGGCCAGCTGTTCGGCCTGATTGGGACGCGGTTTCTTGACGGCCTCGCGCAGCCGTTCCACCCGCCCGGTGACCACCTCCAGATCGGCCAGCAGCAGATCTTCCTCGAATGTCCGCAGATCGGCCATCGGGTCACAGCCGCTGAAGCCGGCCGTGACAATCGCCAGACAGCCGGCCTCACGAATGAGAGACAGGCGCGCCGCATTCCCCTCATGGGTGCGACTTAGCCCCGGCGTATCGACGAGTTCCAGGGAGGCGAGAGAAATTTTCTTGGGCTGGTAGATCTCGATCAAACCGGCCACGCGCGGGTCAGGGACGGCCGCCATGGCGGATTGCGTCGTGTGCTGGAGCGCAATATCCGCAGCGGTCCCCGTCAACCAGGTAAAAAGACTGCTCTTGCCAGACCCTTGATAGCCAACAAAGCCGATTTTCATGCGTGACCACGATCCGAGATCTCGACGCCCGCTGGAACGCAACACGGCGTCGCGAACCGTAATCCTGAGTGTCTACCATAGTGGGAAGATGGCCATCTCGGCAACCGTCGTTCCGTCGCGGATAGTACGGTCTTACCTTCGGTCGCCGATAATGTCGTATCGCTTGTGCCTCCCCGTTGGGCAACGCCGGGACGGATTTTTCGATGCGCCGCTCGTTCTCAGGCGGAGTACGTGTTTCGCTCGCCGTCGGTGCGTGGATGGCATTTCATCAGCCTCGATCAGCCGATCTGGCTCCCTCCCCGCAAGGGGGAGGGAGCCAGAAGCGAGCACGTTTCTTAGGAAAGAACTTTTCTGCGGATACTGCGATCAGGCGCCGGCCAATACTTGGGTCACGACCCGTCCGCCATCCACCACCTTGATGGGCCGCCCGGCTGGGCTGTTATTTTCGCGGTCCGCGTCCACTCCCAGCGTATGGCAGATGGTGCGGAGCAGATCCGGTACGGTCACCGGTTGGTTGGCCACCTCCATACCATCCGCGCTAGTCTGGCCAATGACCTGCCCTCCCAGCACGCCGGCCCCAGCCAGCGCCACACTGAAGGCACGAGGATAGTGATCGCGGCCGCCGCGCGGATTGATGCGAGGCGTGCGGCCAAACTCGCCCATCCAGGCGACCAAGGTGGTATCCAGCAGGTGTCGCTGGCGGAGATCACGCAGCAGGGCGGCGTAGGGCTGATCGAATTGTTGACATAGACGTTGGGTGCGCGCGAAGTGATCATCATGAGTATCCCAACCATCCAGATTGATCTCGATAAACGTGACACCGGCCTCAACCAGTCGCCGGGCCAAAAGGCACGCCAGCCCGAACTCGGAATCACCGTAGGCCTTTCGCATGGATTCCGGTTCGCGTTGCACGTCAAAGGTTTGCATGTCGGGACTCAGCACCAATCGGGCCGCCTTTTTGTACAACCCCTGATGCTCGCCCACCAACGCATCCGTTGAAGGCCGCGCGACTGCGGTCTGTAAGGAATCCAACAGTCCCAAGCGGCGTTGATAGCGAGCTGGATCCGTTGTCAGTGATGTGTTGTCGGGGAGTTTCTCGGCAGTCGACAGCGTGAATGCGTCGTAGGCCACGCCCAAGAATCCCGCGCCAGCTCCCTGGCGGGGCCCCCGGCCGATGCGGACATAACTGGGCAAGTCGGCGTCGAGCTGGCCCAATTGTTGAGCGGCGACCGCGCCTAACGTGGGATGCTTGATGGAAGCCGTGGGGAGATAGCCGGTGCGAAGTAGATACGTGGCGCGCGGATGGCTCCCCTCGCGCGCCGTCATCGAACGAATCACGCACACATCCCGCATGACTTGGGAGGTTTGTGGGAGTGTGTCCGCGATTTCGATCCCCGGGATCGTTGTCGAGATCGCCTTCGTTTCCCCACCGTGCGAGTGTCCGGGCTTGGGGTCCCAGGTTTCCAATTGACTCGGGCCTCCTTGCATCCACAACAAGATGCAAGCCTTGCCTTGTCGACGCATTTCAGCCGCCTGCAGCGCCAAACGATCCGGCCATGCCAGGTAGGAGGAGACCCCAAGTGCGGGTATCACGCGCAGAAAATCGCGCCGTCGCATCGTTTGCCGATCGGTGATGGCAATCTCAGTTTCTCGGTAGACCTGGTTCATTGTCAACTCCTTGCCGTCGCTCCTAGGACCGACCACGATGGAGAAATTCACTACATTCGATGCACGAACTCCGCAGAATTGAGTAGCGACCACAAGAGATCCTCGAAGGCCTCGTCGCGCCGGCCCACTCGCTTGATGTAGCGGAGGCACGTGCGCAGCTCCTCCTGCGATGGTTCGCGAGCGAAACAGCGCAAGTAGAGTTCCAACACCAGATCCTCGTTATCGGGGATCTCACGTAATAACTTGCCAAGGCCGTCGGCGCGACGGGCCGAGGTCGCTAGATCCAAGACTGGCGAGTTCATCATCACGAGCGCTTGCGGGATCGAACCGACCACCTCGTCTCGCGGATCACTTGGGTCGAATCCAAATACTTCCGTGAATTGGTAGCGTGGGCTGCGCCGGATCGCGCGTGGGCCGCCCGTGGCAACCATGGGTTCCGGTATGGATATCCCCAGCGCGGCGGTGAGTGTGTCGAAGAGCTGGTCCGCACGTAACCGTTGGGGCGTGTTCGCCATAAAGACTGGTGCGTCGGGCGCCCCACGCGGCCGGCTTTCCCGCTGATAGGCCTCGGTGGCCATGATCATCTGAAACAGCCCTTTGACATCGTAGCCGCTCGCGATAAACGCCTGCGTCAGATACTCCAAGGTTGCTGGTGACGATGCGTGGCGATCGGGCCCCACATCATCAACCGGCTCATAGAACCCCTCGCCCAGTAATTCCGACCAGATTCGATTCACAAACGCCGTGGCGAACCAGGGATTCTCAGCAGCCGTTGCCCATTTCGCCAACTGTGCGCGACGCTGGATGTCCGAGGTGCCATAGTCGAGTTTCTCACCACTGAGGAAAAAGACCGGCTGCACGCGCGTTCCCGGCGCCTGGGGATCCTGGAGATCTGGCATGGTGTGTTCCAACGTGCCCCGGCGACGCGAATCGTTGTCTTTACGGACAAAACGCCGGGGAGCGTCGTCGGAGATCACGAGAAATGACCGGCCCATGGCCTCTCGGTCCGGTCGCAAAGCGACGCGCGGAAAGAAGGCTGCTAATTCGTGAAATTGCTGTCGCTTCCAACGATCGGTCGGATGATCGTGGCACTGGGCACATTGAATCTGCACTCCCAAAAAGATGCGCGAGATCTCGGCTGCCGTTTCTTCCGGTTTACCTTGCTGCGCCATGATGATGGCGGTCTCGCCGTTTTCTGTGACCTTGCCGGTGGCGGTGATGAACTCCCTCGCGATGGTATCCCAAGGTCGATTCGCGTTGAATCGGTGCGACAGATGATCGGTCAGCGATGGGGCCACGAGTAGGGCCCGCTCTTCACTGCGCCGAGCCAGTATGACATCGCGCCAGTAGTGGGCCCAGTTGCGGCCAAAGCGAGCGTCGGCCAGCAACTTTTCGGTGATGCGCGACCGCTTGCTCGCGTCTCGATCGAGGGCGAATGACGCAATCTCGCCCGGAGTCGGAGGCTGGCCCACGAGATCCAAATGGACGCGGCGCAGAAAGGTGGCGTCATCCACACGCGGAGCGGGACTGGGCCCATCGGCTAAGAGTTGATCCAACCGAGCGGCGGCCTCGAGCGGCGAGACGGTGCGACCTTCGGCTCCTAGGCTGGTGATCGGGGGCCAAGGTGTCAGACCCATCGCATGCAGCACGGCCGCACTGGCGATCACTGCGAGGTGGACCGCTCGACTCGCGTCATACCGATTCGCTGGTTGGTTGGTCACGTTTCATCTCCCCCAGTGGCACAGGCTTCCAGCCTGTGGGGAAACCCAGTGACTTCCAGCCCACTGAACGGCCGCCTTTGTCTTAAGTCTGCAGGTGCTCATAGATCGCGGACACCACAGGCTGGAAGCCTATGCCACTCTAAGATACAACACCGTTGCGGCGCCGGGGTTTCGTCAGCTGGCCGGCCAAGTGGCACAGGCTGGCGGCCTGCCTCTGCCACTCTGCGGGCAATGGGCCTGTGGAGGCAATGAGGCAACCTGCCTGCGCCGATTGATGCGTTTTGGCTGCACGCACTCTCCGGTCTCCGGCCGAGGGGGGCTGAGTGGTCAGCCGTTTCTCGGCTGTAAGTCTCATTCTGAAAACGGTTTACGTGCGTTAACCGGACGGCCGGGGCCGGGAAGCTCGGCCTGGCATCGAAGTTGCCCCTTTGGTGTGGGATGCCGGAATCGTGAGGTCCCCTCCGGCTTAAGGAATCCGCATGGTTCATGTCCGCGAGATTCGTGATCGTGCAGAATTGCACGCGATCCGCTCCGACTGGTCGCATCTGTTATCACGGACTCGCGGTGCGTCCTTCTTTCACACGTGGGAGTGGTTTGAGGCCTATTGGCGGCATTTTGGCGATGACATCACGCGGCAATCGCTGCGTGTGATGGTCGTGGAACGTACTTCGGGCGATCGATCCGAAGTGGTGGGGTTGCTTCCGCTGACGGTGATGCGCGAGTCGACGCGAGTGGGCACGGTGCGGGTGTTGACCTATCCGTTGCACGATTGGGGCACCTTCTATGGGCCGTTGGGGGCCGATCCGGCTGCGACCATTTCCGTGGTGCTGGCGCACGTACGTCGACAGCCGCGTGACTGGGACATGCTGGATCTGCGCTGGGTGGATCGTGACGGAACGGATGGCGGAGCAACCAGCGAGGCGCTCGCGCGATCCGGATGGCGGGCATCGACGGCGGTTTGGAAAACAACCGCTTGGGTGGACACCCGTGGCGACTGGGGGGCATATCTGGCAGACCGTTCCGAGAAATTTCGCGGCAATGTCAAACGATTGCGGCGTCGCCTGTCGGAGCGAGGGCCGATGCGCCATGTGCGTTATCGGCCCAGTGGCGTTACTCACGGTGATAACGACCCGCGTTGGGATCTGTTCGACGCGTGTGTGGAATTGGCCGAACAGAGTTGGCAGCATGATGCGGGAACGGGGACGACACTGTCGACGACGAGTATCGAGCCATTCCTACGCGAGTTGCACGCGGCCGCAGTTGAACTCGGCGCGTTGGACTTGAACCTGCTGATGCTGGACGATCGCCCCGTGGCCTATTGTTACAATTATTTGTGGGATGGCCGGATCACGGGAGTTCGATCCGGTTACGATCGAGGTCAAGCTCATTTGTCGGCTGGAGCTGTCTTGATGGGACTCCAGATTGAAGACAGTTTCGCACGCGGCGATCGGGGCATCGACCTTGGGCCGGGGTATTGGGAGATTAAGCGGTCCTGGGCGACGCATCGATGGGAGTCGTATCGGCACACGTTTTACTCGTGGTGTGCTCCGCGGGCACAGGCGTTGCGGGTCAAGCATTGGCTGAATCGACTACGGCACATCGCAGGCGATGCAGCGGAGTCGAGGGAGACCTGTGCCAAACACAGTACGGGCTGAGTACTGCAGGTCCACCCGATAGATCATCTGCTCCCTGTAAGCTACAATCCGGCTTTTCGGGGTCCGTCGCGTGTACTCCCAGTCGAGTGCCCGTGGTCCCTTGGTTGTGCGGATGCGGATCGGGAAAATGCCTGCGAAATTACGCTTGTTGGTTGCCAATCGTGGCGAGATCGCCATTCGAGTGTTTCGGACGGCGCACGAATTGGGGATGCGCACGATCGCCATTTTTGCGCATGAGGATCGGTACGCGTTGCATCGCTTCAAGGCGGATGAAGCGTATTTGATCGGCCAACCGGGGCATCCGATCCGCTCGTATCTGGACACCGCCGGCATCATCGCAATCGCCCGCCAACGTCAGGCCGATGCCATCCACCCGGGTTATGGTTTCCTGTCGGAGAATCCCGATTTTGCCAAGGCGTGTCGGGCGGCCGGATTGACATTCGTGGGGCCGCGGGTGGAAACCCTGCATCAATTGGGGGACAAGACGAGCGCGCGGACAATCGCCCAACAAGCGGGGGTGCCGGTTTTGGGGGGGAGCGCCAAAGCGGTCCGGGATACGGCGGAGGCCGAGCGTGTGGCCAAGCAGTTGGGCTATCCGGTGATTCTCAAGGCGGCACATGGCGGCGGCGGGCGTGGCATGCGCATCGTGCGGGGAGCCCGCGACATGGCGGAATCCTTGGAGCAGGCCCAACGGGAATCGATGGCTGCCTTTGGCAGCGACGATGTCTTCGTGGAGAAATTGATCCAACGTGCTCGACATATCGAAGTGCAGCTCTTAGGCGATAGTCGTGGCAACCTGATTCACTTGTACGAGCGTGATTGCTCCGTTCAGCGTCGGCACCAGAAGGTTGTGGAAATCGCGCCGGCCCCTTCGTTGGACCCGCAAGTGCGTGAGGCGTTATGCCAGGCGGCCTTGGCCATTGGACGGGCCGTGAAGTATGAAAACGCCGGTACCGTCGAGTTCTTGGTGGATGCCGACACAAACCAGTTCTACTTTATTGAGGTCAATCCGCGGATTCAGGTGGAGCACACGGTCACCGAGGCGGTCACGGGAATCGATATTGTCAAGTCACAGATCTTGATTGCCTGTGGTGCGACACTCGACGGCCCGGAATTGGGATTGCCGCCACAAGAGGAGGTGCGCACGCACGGATTTGCCGTGCAATGCCGAGTGACCACGGAAGATGCCTCCAATGAATTTCGTCCGGATTATGGACGCATAGCCCACTATCGATCGGCCGGCGGCATGGGCATACGCTTGGACGCCGGCACTGCATTCTCTGGGGCCATGGTCGTCCCCTACTACGATTCCCTATTGGTCAAGGTGACGGCATGGGCGAGGTCCTTCGGGGATGCCACGCGACGTATGGAGCGATGCTTGCAGGAATTTCGCATCCGGGGCGTGAAGACCAATATTCCTTTCTTGATTAAGCTGGCCACCCATCCCACCTTCGTCGATGGGGAATGCACAACGACATTTATTGACGAGACGCCCGAGTTATTTGATTTTCCCGTACGGCGCGATCGGGCCACCAAATTGCTCAAATACCTCGCCGACGTCACGGTCAACGGCAATCCGTTGGTCAAAGATCGTCCACGTTCTCAACGTCGCACGCCGGCGATCGTGCCGGCGATCGACGCGCGGAGCACGCCGCCGGCCGGATATCGGCAGAAATTTCTGCAACTCGGCGCGGAGAAATTCTGTCAATGGATTCTGACGCATCGTCCCCTCTTGTTGACGGATACCACGTTCCGAGACGCCCATCAATCATTGTTGGCCACACGCTATCGTACCCACGATATGCTGCTGATCGCCGACGCGTACGCCCGCATGTGCTCGGGACTGTTTTCTCTGGAGATGTGGGGGGGAGCCACCTTTGACACGTCGCTGCGATTCTTGCATGAGTGTCCCTGGCAGCGTCTGGCCAAGATACGCGAACGCATCCCGAATATCATGCTGCAGATGCTGCTGCGCTCGTCGAACGCCGTTGGCTATACGAATTATCCCGACAATATCGTGCAGGCGTTTGTGCAAGAGGCAGCCGCCGCGGGTATCGACATCTTCCGTATCTTCGACGCCCTGAATTGGACACCGAACATGAAGGTGGCCATGGAGGCGGTGCAGGAATCCGGCGCGCTGTGCGAGGCCGCCATCTGCTACACGGGCGATATCCTCGATCCCAAGGCCACCAAGTACACGTTGCAGT
>SXHS01000047.1 GCA_005773145.1 Planctomycetaceae bacterium
ACCTTCAGCGTTCGGTCGCGCCCCACAGATAACAGCCACTGGCCGTCACGCGAATAGCGCAATTTCTCTACGGCCCCTTCGTGAGCAAATTGCAAGTGTATCAGCGGATTGATTGCTTGTTGGTCTGTCGATAGTAGACGCCACATGCGGATTCGGCTGTCACTCCCCGCCCCGACGAACCATTTTCCAGAGGGATGGATGGCCGTCGTGATCTGTTCTTTAAGCGGTTCGCTGCGAGTGTCCAGCCGTTCGCCTGTGGTCACGCGCCAGATCTTCACGGTGGCATCGGCACTACACGTTGCTAGGTTCTGGGAATCGGCGGAGAAGCACAAATCGAACACCGGACCATTGTGTTCCGCCAGGCGATGCACCACTTGGCCACTGGTCCGATCATGAATCAGCACCACGCGGTCGTATCCAGCGGTGGCAACCCATTTGCCGTCTGGGCTCAGGTCGGCCGTGTACAAGATGTCGCGGTGTCCGCCAAACGTGCCGACTGGCTGTCGCGTCACGACATTCCAGAGCGACGCCTCACCCCGAACCGCCTCGATTCCGGATGCCACCAAGACCTGTTGGCCATCCCCCGAACAGCGAATGTCGTTGACCTTCCCGGCAAGCGGCTCTAGCGTTCCGACCATGTCACCCGTCGGTAGAGTCCTCAACTCCACGCGTTGAAAGCGCCCCACCGCCAGCGTGGCGCCGTCAGGCGTGAGATCCAGGGCAGTAATCGGCAGTGGCATCCGACTGGGAGGCAGTTGGGGAACCGACAACGCCGACGCTGCATTGGCCCCCTCCCCTTCCAGGCCGAGCGCACCATCGTCCAGCCAACGGGCGAGCACGCCTAATTCTTCCTTGGTTGGCCGTGGCTCACCCTCGGGGGGCATGGCCGGCTCCATCTTGCCCGTCAGGACCCCCAGCAATCGACTGGAAGCCGAACTGCCAGGTGTGATCACGGCGCCATGTTCGCCCCCTTTCCGCAGTGCGGCGAGAGAGGTGAGATCGAGTTCTCCGTTGGGCTCATCGGGATTGTGGCAGCCGGTACAGTACCGATTCAAGATCGGCGCCGCATCGCGTTCAAACGTCGCGTGCGTGCCAGTATCCGCCGAATGGACCTCCGGCGCCCCAGCGATCCCCATCGCGACAAAAATCCACGCGCCAATCGTCCGTCTTGCGATCATAAACATAAAAAAGGGGTCAGGTCTCTTTTTTGGGGATTCTGCGAAATCCGAGCTTAGTGTTGAAACAAAAACTCGCGCGAACTCATCAGACTCCAATAGACATCCTCGGCCAACTCTTGCGTCGGCACGCCCGACGAGGATTGCAGGACATCTCGCCAGCGGGCCAATTCCGGCTCGCTGGGGGGGCGTGACAACACGCGCCAATAGGCCTGCCGCACGAGTTCTTCCTCTTGGGGTTTCCCCCGCAGCACGCGGGATACCCAACCGTGCTCGGACTGCAAACGGTGGTTGATGGTGTCACCGTTGTGAAGATGCAGCGCCTGTACCATGGTGGGCGTGTTGCTCCGTTCGCACTCACACACAATCGCACGCGGATTGCGACCGAAGGTGGCCAAAAATGGGGAGTAAACGGCCGCATCAAACAACTGCAAGGCCCTCGTTCCCTTGGCATATTCGTCCGTCTTCCGCGTGTCCATGCCGATGTTACCGATCATGGTGAACTCGTCGGGTACCTCGGTGATCTGCGCTACGGCGTCCAGCAACACCTCCGCCATAATGCGACGCGGATAAAAGCGAGAGTAGAAGCGACGATCGGGTGCGTTTTCTAGCAGCACTTCGTTGGATCGTTGATACGTCTCCGATAGCGCGATCAAACGCATGAGAGCCTTGAGATCAAAGTCGTGCTCGACCAAATGTCGGGCCAGTGCCGACAATAAGGGCTCGTTGCTGGCCGGATTAGACACCCGCAGATCGTCGATCGGCTCGATCAGCCCTGTCCCCATGAAGTTGGCCCACACCCGATTGGTGATGGCGCGGGCGAAGTAGGGATTTTCTGTTGAGGTGAGCCAATCGGCCAAGTGCTCGCGCCGATCCCGCGGATCATCCAGAGCCAAGGGAGTTCCGTCCAAGGGGCTGGGGGGACGGGGTTTCCCCGTTAACGGCTGGAGGACATCTCCCCGATCCTCGACGCTGATGGTGAAACCATCCCCCGCGACCGGAGGCTTAAAAGGAGACTTGGTGCGCACCCGCGCAAACAAGTTGGCCATGGCGTAATACTGTTCATTTGTCCACTTTTCCAGTGGATGATTGTGGCACTTCGCACAGTTGATCGAAAGTCCCAAGAACGCTTGCGAGACACTCTCCGCCATATCCTCTGGGGCCTGGTGCAGGGCATAGAAATTCGTGGCCCCCTGCAGCACACTGTCTCCACGCGCCGTGACAATCTCCCGTACCATCTGATCCCAGGGAGTCCCTTGCGCGATGTGGTGCCGCAGCCAGTTGTAGTACGCCTTGACCTCCGCAGCCCCAATGCGCCGACCATTGATCACCAAGACATCGCTCCAACGATACGACCAATAATCGACGTACTCGGAACGGGACAACAGGTGGTCGATCCATCGTTCGCGACGTGCGGGGGATGCGTCGGCGAGAAACGCCTGAGCCTCCTCTTCCGTCGGCAGTCGGCCGATCAAATCAATGGTAACGCGACGAAGAAAGGTCGCGTCGGACGATCGGGGCGACGGAGCCAATCGTAATTCTCGCAATTTCTCCAATACCAAGTCGTCGATGAAATTGGCTCGCAGCGCACGGTCGTAGACGTCGGCCGTCAATTGGAACGGGTAGGGGCTGAGGATCCGCGCCACAGCGATTTGACTGGAGAACCATACGCTGACGGCCCCTTCGCCGGGCCCCATCACGCGGACTTTCCCTCCGTGGTCCACCTGAGCCACCGATTCCTGCGTCGAGGTGAACTTGGCCCAGTCCGTCACATCCTCCGTGCGGCCGTCCGAATAATGCGCGCGGACGATCAATGGCTGTGTTTGGCCGACGGCCAGCGCGACACGGTCGGGCAACACCTCTAGTCGCTGCAGCACTGGGTCGGCGGATGTCGGTGGTGTGGCGCCAGCGATGATCCAATCCGCCAAAACTTGATAGTCGCGCGAAGCAACATCCAGACGTAAACCGCCTTTGTGAGGAACCGCTCCCGTGGGTTTGCTCAGGAATAGGCTGCGTCCAGGCTGCGCCGGCTCCAACCGCCGACTGCGTGATTCCTGCGTGATGGTAAAAAAATCCCCCTCGGGATCGTAACCGCGGAGGGACAGGCGAAAGCCCCCTTTTCCAGCCAAGGCACCATGACAGGCACCCTGGTTGCATCCGGCCCGTGATAATACTGGGAGCACGTGGCGGCGAAACTCCCATTCGATCGGCTGTGCGGCCCGCCGGACCGTGATCGGGGTAACGGCTTGTTGATCTTGCCATCGGGCACGCAGAACCGTTTGCCCATTTCCAAGTGGCAACACGACGCCGTCCTTATATTGTGCGACCGCCGGGTCATCGACGCTCCAAACCACCCCGTCGGCCGGCCCCGTCGCCCGATCCTGTTCGAACTTCTCGGCCAAGACATGTTGCCGTGCCTGTTGTCCGTCCAGAATGACTGCTGCGGGCATGATGACCAAGCTGCGCCCCCCATCGCTCTGCGCGAGCACCGTGCCCGGGACTAGAAATACGAGCCAGCCACCGATCGCACGGGTACATGTCCAGCGCAATGCCCGGCGTACGGCAGATGGCAACCAGCCGAACAACTGATTCGGTTCCGTGGTCATGATGGGCATCACATTTTTGGGAACGAGGTACTAGAAGAGAATGAAACGTGTGTTAGAACAACTCGCGAATCTCGCGGATGCCCGAATCCACGATTGGGAATGGGCGACCTCCGGGCCCTGGCAGGTGGGACTCGAGATCAAGTCCTAGGCTGTGAAAAATGGTCGCCAGCACCTCACCCGGTACGGTGGGGCGATCGGCGGGCACGGCTCCCATCGGATCGCTGGCGCCGATCACACGCCCACCTTGGACGCCTCCCCCTGCAAACGTCACCGAAAAGCACTGCGGCCAGTGATCACGTCCGCCAGCCGGATTGACCTTCGGCGTGCGGCCGAATTCGGCCAGCCCAGCCACCAACGTATCGTCCAGCATCCCGCGCTGCGCCAGATCCTGAATCAGCGCGCTATAGCCTTGGTCGTACATAGGGGCCACGATATTCTTCATGCCTTCGATCGACGTGAAGGGTTTCGATCCGTGAATATCCCACGAGACATCATCAAATACTGTCAAGAAGGTGTTGACTGTCACAAAACGCACGCCAGCCTCGACCAGACGTCGCGCGAGCAAGCAACACTGGCCGAATCGGTTGCGACCGTACCGATCCCGCACGGCGTCACTCTCCTGCGACAGGTCAAACGCAGCCCGCGCCTGAGGGCTCGCCATCAATCGATACGCTGCCTCGAAGTTTTGCTGCATGAGCCGCGCATCATCCGATGCCTCGAATCCCGCCAATTGTTGCTCGACAATTTCACGCATTCGCCGGCGGCGGTCGACTCGAACGGTTCCGAGCTCGGGGGGCGGGAGTAAGTCGGGCACGCGAAAATTGGGCTGCGAAGGATCCGCCATCAGCGCGAACGGATTGTGCCCCTTGCCCAGAAACCCGCCGGCTTGCCCGTTGGGTAAGTTGCCGCCTCCTCGTCCCATGAGTTCTGGTAATACAACAAAGGGAGGCAGGTCGCTGCGTGCGCCCAGCTGGTATCCCGCCACAGCACCGGCATGGGGCGTTTCAATGCCACCGGCAAACTGTCGGCCGGTCTGCATCACCTGCCAACCCGCGTCATGCACGGCCGCGCCCGTGTGATAACAGCTGCGCACAATGGAAAAATGTTTGGCCAGCTCAGCATGTCGGGGCAGGATCTCGGAGATCTGAATCTCCGGAGACCGTGTCGCGATTGGCTTGAAGGGCCCTCGAACCTCAGCCGGCGCCTGCGGCTTGAGATCAAACGTATCCAGCTGACTGGGGGCACCCAGATTAAAAATGAGAATGCAGGACCGCTCGTCGTGCCCGGGCTTTACCAACCCCCGCTCGCGGGCCGCAAGATACTGGGGGAGTGCCATGCCCAGCGCCCCCAGCGCGCCGACTCGCAGGAAGTCACGCCGAAGTTGACCGTCGCACGTGTGCGCATAGCCTCGTCCGGTAAAATCGAGCATGGCCGAAAGCCTCAACGTCGGCGGACAACGAACCCGTGGGCATTAATATCTTTTTCATCATAACATGCCCTGGCCCGAGAAAAAATGGCTCGGGCTACTGGGCCGTACCCCGCTGATCTTCGGCACTCAGCCGGAGCTGATCCGCATACATCTTCAGCAGCCGTTCCGCATCTTGGAGTCGATAG
This sequence comes from Planctomycetaceae bacterium, assembly GCA_005773145.1. Lineage (GTDB taxonomy): Bacteria > Planctomycetota > Planctomycetia > Pirellulales > Pirellulaceae > SXHS01. The sequence continues at coordinate 5,396 of SXHS01000047.1, forward strand.
AGCTGGGGATCGCAGCGTAAGCAGATGGTCAATCGCCGGTCATACTGAAAGATGGAGACCGCAGTGCGTGTTTTGGGCCGATAGGGAGGGACGCCCGTAATGTCCTCGAGCACGAGATTGCCCGCCCGGACGCGGCCACCGGCACGGGGCAACTTGGCGGTGAATCGCCGGCTGGGATCGGCCACGTTGGACAACACGGCCGTACACAGACTCCAATGCGTGGGAATCACGTAGGAAAGAAGGCCCGGGAGGTGATCGGCCACCAAAAGTGTCTCTAGAAAATCAGCACCTGACCGCTGATGTTTGATTCGAGCGGTCTCCGCGCCAATACCATGCAATAATTCATCCGGGGACGCGCAATCTGCGATAGTTCGCGTGGCAAACGTGTAGCCCACCATGCTGCTGGCCGGCATGGCACAATCTTCCGTGTCTCGCAAATTGGTCGGCATCATGACCCGCAGTTGTGGATGGGCAAACCGCCAGTGATGAGGACGTTCCCATTCTCGCAACGTTAAGAACAAATCTCGCATGAGCAAATCGTTGAGCATCACGCCATGCCGAGCCGCCACCTTGCGCAACCTTTGATGCGTGGCCGCATCAAACGAATAGCTGCAATAGCCCGGGAATGCCGTTTCCGCGCGCCGACCCATCGACGGAGTTGTCGGAGCAGCCAAAGTAGCGGGGCGTTTTCGGTACAGGTCATAACCGTATCGCAACGCGCGCAAGGTAGTACGCATGCCGCTGGGTACGTGCCGCCCCAGCGCACGCTGAAACCGGCCACGCAGTAGGTCGCCTCGTATCTCGGTCAACGCGTAGTGTTCCGGCCCCTCCATCAGCAGGCCGTAGGCGGCCAACACTTCCCCGATAAACCGGTAAGCGCCGATACCGTCCGTGCAGGCATGATGAAACTGCAGCGTCACCACGGCACGCTCCGCCCCTTGTTGCACCCAGACACGCAACCCCGTCTCGCGTGCCAGATCGATATGCTCGCTCTGATTGGGGCAGGCCATCGGCCGGTCCAGATCACCCCACGTGCAGGCTGGAACCGGCTTGTCCGAATTCACCCAACACTGTTGTCCCCCCTTTCCGCGACCAATGTGAGCCGATAACAGCGGCTGGTACTCGAGCACTGTGCATAAGGCCTGCTCCCAAGCCGACGGATCCACCTGCCCGGCAAGCGATAGCTGAATCACAAATGTCATCGGAAATCCGGGTCGATCCTCGAGAAGAAAGAACTTCTCCAAGGTCGTCAGATGAAGCGGCAAGCATGGCTTGGCAGGACACAAGACCGACATTGGAACCCCCCGACAATTCGACTCGGTAACCGCCGAGCCCCCAGAACATGGAACGCCCTTTTATAGCACCGCCAACCGCGTCCATGTCAACGAACGCCACGCGGCCTCGCTTTCAAGGCAGGCCTCATTCTATTGCGGCGTGCTTGCACATTCCACCAAATTAACCGTCGATGTCACGGATCAATCTGGCCACTCGATGGCACATACGGATTTATCCCGTCGGACCGGACAAGCATCAGTTCACGACGATGCAGAACGTCCCTCGGGAGGTCCCGGGATTGAAGACGTGCCCACGTGATGGGACTCACGCGGAGAAGAGCACCCGAGGCAATGCCAGGACCATCGCGATGGGCGACGGTCCCGGCTCCATTCACCTTGCTTTGAGACCGGTTGCAACCTACGCAGACCGGCGGCGCAATGCCAGCAGGCCCAAGGCGCCAAGTGCCACGAGTGTGGCGGAGGCCGGCTCGGGAATCACGGCAAACGAGATCCTGTAAATGTCGGACTCTGCCGTGAGCTGGCTGTTGAACACATAGCCTGCTGCCGTTGTCAAGCCGTTGAATGCGCTCAGTTCCGAGAAATTGAAGCTCACCAAACCGTTCTGCGGGGTGCGCAGATCATTCGTGCCACCCACGAGAAACGCCGAATGGACAGGGTCGGTTAGTTCCGATCCCGCGTCCCAAATATCACCACCTTGTTGCAGGATGGTGTTGATCAGCAGATTGCCGCCCGCATCAAATAACTGGTACTGAGTGGGAGAGTCATTGCCGATGAAATGATCGTTGCTGGGCACCACCATGGAACCGAACGTGAAAAAGCGGTTCACTCCTGTGTTGATCGAGAACACTGCGGAAGCGGTGGCTCCGGGGAGGAGGGGGCCAGCCGGGTTCGGCACTACCGTACCAAGCGTGGCCGAGGGTTCCGCTGCTTGAAATGCCGGGAACCAGTCGGCACCGCTCCCCCCTTCAGCGACGGAAATGATGGGGGGAGTCGCCACTTGGCCATTATTGAATGCGTCAAACGTACCGTTGCTAAAACCGACTCGCAACGGCGCAAACGAGACCCCATTCGAGGCTGCTAGGTTTTCAACCGTGACCCGAAGCTGCACGGTTTGGCCAAAGCCGGGAACGGGCAAACCGATCGCAGAACCCAAAACAACTAGTACCGAGAACATGGTGGTGCGCATACCTGTCACTCCTCTAACGTGAAAAAATATCGCCGAATAGAACGATTGGGTGCAGTCAGGACACAAGCCAGAACACCCCATGGCATCCGGGCCCCCCCATGCACTCGGCGACGTTAGCCAGTTAGACGAGTGCGGCTTCTAGCGATTACAGAAAGTTTGGCAGAAGGCCCAAATTTGTTGACGACTGCGGCGACGGAGATAACCTCAGTCCTGAGCCTCCGCCTGACCTGCCTGGGCCAACAGGCGTTTAATTTGCGTCTTCCGGTCGGCCGTTAGCCCCGCAGCAGCTTCAAAACATCCCTGGCGGACATGATCAGGCATCTTCGCAATTGCCATGCGAATCGTACTCGCCTGTTGCGCAAAGCGTTTGCATGCTGTGCATAACAACATATGCAACCGCAGTGACCAGCGCTCACGCCTCGTCAATTCACGGTCGAGCGCATCGGATATAAGCCGAGACGCCTCGCGGCACGATAAGGTAAATAGCGGAGCCTTTTCGCCCGAACTCATGTAGCGCCTCCACGTTCTCCGCGAAACCACTTCCTCTCCAAGCACTCCCTCAACAACAATCGTGATCGATGCAGACGCACGGCCAAATGCTTGGCCGTAATGCCCGTCAGCCGAACGACGTCATCGACAGACACCTTCCCTAATTCTCGCAACTGAAAGGATTGGGCCAGATGCGACGGCATCGTTGAGATACAGTCCGCAAGAACACGCCAAAATTCGGCATTCTCAGCCAAGTCCGCGGGACCAGTCCGCCACTTCTTGGACGAGAATGTCCATTTGCCTTTGGACGTAAACGGATCCTCGACTGCAGCCAACGTTTCGGCGTCGAGGTCCGGAGACCGCCCGGCCTTGCGATAGTGATCAATGATTTTTCGCCGCAGGATGGCCACTAGCCAAGTCCCGAACGACGACTTTCCATCAAATTGGGCCCGATGTCGAAAGGCCGCCAGAAACGTGTCCTGCACGAGGTCCTCGGCCAGCGGGCGATCTGCGACCCGAGCGCACGCGTACCGCAACAAGGCGTCGCCGTAGCGGTCCACCCAATCGGCCGGGTCACTGATTTTGACGGGCATGGCAGCCAAGAGTTCGATTTCCAGTACGTGCGAGTGGCCGACGCGAGGCCGTCCGCCTCTCCCAGCCTAATCGTTAGACGGGGAAACGGGCGGTCCATTACAAGTTTTTTGAGGCCGCCTAGCCAGCAAGCCACCTGGGCTGGGTTCAGCTGGCTATCACCGGTTAAGAGCCCGGTGACGCCATTGGCATAAAAATTCTCGCCCTGAGGCGTTTAGGAACCGAGTCCCGGGAGGCGGTCCGGCCGCCACCAGGGACCAGGGCCGTTAGGGGTCGATCATTAGGGACGCTCCCACAAACGCCAGTACGTGCGCCGGCACGGGAGCACTTTCGCCGAACCATGGGGATCTGCAGCTAACCGTGAAGAATTTCCGCATGATGGACACCACTCACGCGATTGTCTATATAGATGAGACTTTGAATCAGGGCCGATGGAACTGCTGACTAGCTTAAGGACCCAACACGATGCACGCCCCAAAATTCCTCTCGGCCATGGCGTGGACCGGCATCTTGGCAGCGGCCTCCATCGGCATGGGGGACGAGGCGGAACGCACCTTGCCAGAGCATACCCCTGGGACAAAGGCAGGTGACGAGCGATCCGACAATGGCCTGAAAATCGGCTTCTTATGGTGCCCGGCGGGCCAATTCACCATGGGGAGCCCAGCCGATGAGCCAGGGCGCGAGAGTACGGAAGATCCCGTTCCCGTCGAAATCTCACAGGGATTTTGGCTGGCTAAATTTGAGGTGACTCAGGGGGAATGGGAACAGGTGATGAGTACCACTCCCTGGAAATCCGACACGCGGACCAAGGTGGGCCCCCAGTATGCCGCAACCTACATCAGCCATCGCGATGCCGTGAAATTCTGCGAAAAGTTCTCGCAGTCCGAACGGGATGCAGGCCGACTCGGTTCGCAAGAGGTCTATGCGTTACCGTCGGAGGCGCAATGGGAATACGCCTGCCGCGCGGGGACGACGACGGCCTATACCTTCGGCAACGACGCCGCAATGCTGGAAAATTTTGGCTGGTTTTCCGCGAATGCATTCGCTGCCGGCGAACGATACGCACATCTGGTGGGCCAAAAAAAGGCCAATCCGTGGGGGTTTTACGACCTGCACGGCAATGTCTTCGAGTGGTGCCAGGATCGGTACACCAAGAAGCTTCCCGGCGGTCGTGATCCGCTGGCTGCAGGGACCGATCACGTCATACGGGGAGGCGGCTGGTTCTTCCCCGCGACAGCCTGCCGATCTGCCGCGCGGCGCCGCGGCCAGACTCGGCACCGCAACGATGCTCTCGGATTTCGTTTGGCCATCTGTCGCGTCAACGAACGCGGACGCCTTGTAGCGACCGGCCGCCAAGGGAAAACGGCCGGCGAGGAACGAGCGGATAACGAACTCAAAATGCGTCTTCTTTGGTGCCCGCCCGGAAAATTTACCATGGGCAGCCCCCCGACGGAGGAGAACCGCTACGACGAGGAGCACCAAGCAAACGTCGAACTATCGCGCGGCTTCTGGCTCGGCAAGTACGAGGTCACGCAACGAGAATGGGAGCTTGTCATGCCCGACAAGCCGTGGGTCGGGCATGAAGACGGGAAGGTGGGCCCTAACTACCCTGCCAATTTCGTTAGTTACGAAATGGCCCTCCAGTTCAGTCGCAAACTCACGGCATCCGAACAGGCCGCAGGACGAATCACGGGCCGTGAAATCTACACGCTGCCCACTGAAGCTCAATGGGAATACGCCTGCCGTGCGGGAACAACGACCCCTTATCACTATGGCAGTGATCCAGAGATGCTGCCCGAATACGCTTGGTTCGCGAAGGTCGTGAATGACCTGGGCGAGGGGTACGCCCATGAAGTTGGCCAAAAACGTGCCAATCCGTGGGGATTCCATGACCAAGGCGGGAACGTGTGGGAATGGTGCCTCGATGCATTTTCGGAACACGTTCCCGGCGGCCGTGATCCGCTGGTTCGCTGGGCGGGAAACGGTGTTGTCGTCATAAGGGGAGGTTCCTATGACTTCAACGAGCGGGACGCCCGATCCGCGAAACGCAATTTCGATCCGCCGGATTTCCAGGCATCTCCCGTCGGATTCCGACTCGCGCTTACCGTGTCCGATGAGGACGACGAAGAATAGAGCGTCTCGGGGTTATTCGCGCCTCATCAAGAACGCAAACAGGTCGTTGAGCTCTTGCACGGTCAATGGCTGCAAGAGACCGGCCGGCATGATCGATGTGGTCGATTCCTGTTGCGTCTCGATTTCATCGTCCGCTATCTCAAACTCCTTGCCATCGAGACCCAGATACACTTCCTTTCCGGCCCCCTTGCGTCGGGGCAGGCCGATCAACGTTTGCCCCGACTTGGTCACCATCTGCCATGGAGTGTAGTGCGGCGCCATATGCCGTCCCGGCTGGAGGATTGTCTGCATCAACCAGCGGCGTGCCTGAGGATCATCGTCCAAGGCCAATCGACGATGAATGCTGGACAGATCCGGACCGATATCCCCCCCCTGCCCTTCCACGCGATGACACCGCGAGCACGTGCCTACTTGCGCATCGAAGAATACACGCTGCCCCGCCTGGGCGTCCCCCTTGGCACCCCGTTCCAATAGCGCCAGCCATCCGTCAACATCCTCAGGCGCCGGCCGCTCCCAGGGTTTGTCCGTGACGAGTCGCCGCGCGGCCTCGTAAACCGCCTCGTGCTGAAACGCATGCGAACCTAGCCGACTCTTCTGTTCGGTGGTCAAGGAAACCCCCATGAGGCTACGCAAGGCCGTTGTTTGCAAAGAGTCATCACCATGCATGGCAATGTCCAATAGTCGCTCCACGGGCGGATGGGCGAGCGACCCTAAACCGCCAATGGCCTCCACGCGCACATCCAGCGATTGGCGGGGATCGGTGGCCACATCGATGAGCCACTTCGCACGCCGCTCGTGGTGATGCCGCGCCAAACTGCGTGCCGCCTCCACCCGCAATGCTGGATCTGGATGTTTCAGTAACTCCCCAAGTACCTCCAGTGAAATGCGTTTGTCGCGCGGATCCATCAAACGCAGAGAATGCCGTCGCAACGCACTCGACGCGCTGTCATCCGCCATGATTCCCAGCAACACATCGGGAGGTGGTCGATCCTCGGGGGGCTTGCCATCCAAATCGTTCATGGCCGCTGAAATGGCCAGAAAAAGCGGCAGAGGAAGTTGCGGTTGCTCCCGCATGCGTGCCAGTTGTTCGCGATACACGCTTCCGCGCTCATCCGCGATCCATCGCACCGCGGCGAGCCGAACTGGAAGACTTTCGTCCTGGAGAAAAGAAACGATCCCGGGTGATTCCGAGCGCACCAGGGTCGGTGCCTGTCGCCGCTCATGAAGCAGCGTCAACAGGCGCCAATACGCTGGGGCATCCGGCTTCTGCTGTGCCGCGCTCTGGTCTTTCCCCACCGGCTGAGATACTCCCAGTCGGCGAATGGCGGCCAGGGCCGAGTTGCTGAGAGGAGCCTGCGTCAAGCTCTGCAATGCCACCGGATCGTCGGTTGGCAAGTAGACGCACCGACTCGGATCGAAATCGACGACATGCCGCAGAACTTCGGCTTGCATGACGACCGGCAGCGGTTGCGTCAACCATGGACCGACGTTGCCGCCATGTTGCAGATAATGCTTGAGCGCGAGCGTGCGCACGGGGATACTCGAATCTCGCTCGGCCACGGACTGGAACACATCACCCACGGCATCCGCGGCAATTAGCGCCTGCAGCGACACCATGCGTGCGCTAGGTTGCTCCGCAGTCAGCAACTGCTCCCTTAGGCTTGCTCGCCCCGCATCCGATTGCATCAGTTGGCGCGCCGCTCGCTCGCGCACGAGCCGATCGGCAGACGACAAGTCGGACGTCGCCTCGCCTGTAGGTGGGCGCGGCGTTGTCGCAGTCGACCGCACACGCCATACCCGCCCCAGCCGATGCAAGGAGTAACTGCTCGACACCCAATCGCTGATGTAGACCGATCCATCCGGCGCAACATCGATTCCCACCGGACGAAAATCCTGCGGACCATCGACCAGAATCTGCCGCAGAGCCTGCACCAGGCCCTGATCGGCCGGATGCGTGATCCCATAACGTTCGATGTGGTGGTCGGACCAACTGGCGACCAACAAATCCCCTCGGTACTCCGCTGGAAAATGGTCCGAATCATAGGCCACGATGGCGGCCGGTGCCTCACCCGTCCCACTGATCATGGGGAGCGTACCGGGGAGTTCACCATTCCAGCAAACCAGCGGATGGCGGCCGCTGCGTCCGTAGCGGTATTGATATCCATAGTCGCCGCCTTCGACGACTTGAATCAGGCGACAAGGGGGGCGTCCATCCGGGTCGTTGTCGGTCGTGAAGACACGCCCCCAGCCGTCCACACACATGCCAAACGGGTTCCAATATCCAGTCGACGTTCGCTGTAGCCGGGACCCGTCTCCGCGCGCTGCGTACGTACTCCCCCCCTCGTTACCTCCTTGTGCCGAACTCCCGTCGGTGCCACGCAGGATATACGCTGCGCCGGAATTCTCTCCCAAGCCAAAATGCATGTTGCCTTCAAACTCAAACGCCATGCCGGCCAATCCGTTGTGCGGATAGGTGCCCTGCGTATCGAGTTGGATGATGGGGGTGATTTCATCTGCTCGATCATCTCCGTCGGTGTCCCGCAACCGATGGATCGCGCTGCGTGTCGCCACATAGAGCGAACCATCGGGATGGAATTCGATGTCCATCACGTACCGGAATCCCTCATGAAACACGCTGGGCTTCTCGGCGCGACCATCTCCATTCGCGTCCACTAACAACAGAATGCGATCCACTTCCGGGCCCGGATAATCGTCGGGGCGAAAATGGGTATGGCTCTCCGCCACAAACACTCGTCCGCGACCATCCACCGCCAGGCCCGTGGGGGTGACGACATCGGGATGCTCGGCGAACAATTCGATGCGCAATCGCGAGTCGGCCAATCGCGGCAGTTCCGCCGGCTTGCCGGTAGCAGACTTCCCATCTGCCTGGGCCGCAAGTACCGTTGGCCCTGGACATCCGGGGTAATCCGAAAGGGGGCAGCCCAGCATGATGACAAATGCAAGGAGGCGAAATGCTATCGACATGGCAAGACGATCCAGCTTGAAGTGACCCGCTCCGACCGGTAGATCCCTCACGGGGTGTCATCGGGTGCGTGAAATTGAAACCCGGCACTCTGGCGAAAAAACCGCACCGGGTTGTCGTACACAACGCGCCGGATCAAGGACTCGGGATGACCGCGACGACGCATTTCCATAATAAAGTCGGGGACGGCGGTCGGCTTGGAAGGTCCCCAATCGCCGGCCGAATTCACCATCAACCGTTCTGGGCCGTAGATCTCGATCATGTCAGCAGCTCGTGCCGGAGTGCATTTGGTCAGCGGATACAAGGTCATGCCGGCCCAGAACCCCTGCTCCAGTGCGGGTCGAATGGTATGCTCCTCGACGTGATCGATCAGTACACGATGCCGTTCGATGCGGCGATCATCGCACAACATGTCGAGTATCATGCGCGTGCCCGCATATTTGTCGTCGAGGTGCGGCGTATGAACCAGGATCTGCTGTTGATGCTGCACCGCCAGCTCGAGATGTTCGAGGAATACGGTGGCCTCATTGCGGGTATTTTTATTCAGGCCAATTTCGCCGATACCCAAGACCCCGGGCAATCCCAAGAACTCTGGAATGATGGCCAACACCTCGCGCGACAGGCTCACATTCTCGGCCTCCTTGGCGTTGATGCACAGCCAGGTGAAATGTTGAATACCGAACTGCGCCGCTCGTCGCCGCTCGAAATCGGTCAATTGCCGGAAGTAATCTCGGAAGCTGTCGACACTCCCGCGATCGAAGCCCGCCCAAAAAGCCGGCTCGCTCATGCCCACACATCCCATACGGGCCAACGTCTCGTAGTCGTCGGTCGTGCGCGAAACCATGTGGATATGCGGATCGATGTAGTACATAGCATATAGCCGAACTGCGAGGAAGCAACACGAGCGCGCGACTGGGGGGCCATGGGGCCTATGTGCCAAACGTCGTGCGCAACGTCAATTGAAAGATTTCACGCCATTTGGGATCGTGGGCCAAGGAAAACAACTGCTGAATTCGAGCCGCCCGTTCCGGACCGTCATCCGACAAAATCTCGAACGCCTCGGCAATTTTTTGCCCCCGCGCGTCACGGTCTCGGTTCCATCCGGCCCGCTGCGCGCGATCCAAGGCCGCAGCCAAGTCCAGCAAGCGGCTACGAATCTGTAGGAACTCGGTCTGCGATAGTGGGTCGGGGGATGGAGTCGCCGTGTCGGACATGGCAGCGGACCTTATACAAATTCGAAGCGACGTTCAGAGGGGGACAGCCAAAGCACTAAGAACAAAGCATCCTCCCCATTGTCCCATCGGTTCGCACGCCAAGCAAGTACCAGCCAGCCCAGCGGTCAAGAGAGTGCCGCACCGCGACCACGGCCGACCAAGAAACAAGCCGGACTCGAGCGAGATCCCCCCTCGCGGCGACGAATTGTCGGGGAGGTGCCAGCCGACTATACTCGTATGCGTCATGCGGCCATGGCAACTCAGTGTTGTAGCAACCTTGCACCGTCAACAAATTGAAAGACGATTGGTACATGGACCCTTGCGAACCTGGGAAACAAACTACTCGCCGCGAAACGATGGCTGATCTGCAGTGGGGCGAGGTGAAGGCCTTGGTGCGCCATTGCGCGTCACGAAGTGCCCACCGGTACTTATTGTCACTTCGAATGCTGCCGGCATTCGCCTGCTGCTTATTACCACTTGGTGGATTGCCCCCGGCTGCGGTTGGTGGGGAACCAGCTCCATTGGAGCGACTCGAAGCGACGTTCGAGACCGAAGTGGTCCCGATCTTGCGAGCGTACTGTTACGAATGTCACTCCGCTCCGGAAGAGCAGGGCGATCTCGACTTTGCACGGTTCGCCACGTTCCGAGACGTTCAAGCGTCTTCCAAGGTTTGGCAGAAGATTGCGGAACAGCTCGACAGCGGAGAAATGCCCCCTGCGGAAGCACAACAACCCAACGCGGCTGAGCGGAAGACACTACAAGGCTGGGTAGACAAGTTCTTACGCGCGGAGGCGGCGGCCAACGCCGGTGATCCCGGTCCGGTTATGTTGCGACGCCTGAATAACAACGAATATACATTTACGATTCGTGATTTGACGATGGTGGACCTCGATCCAGCGCGGGAGTTTCCGGGAGATAGCGCAGCGGGTGAAGGTTTCACCAACGTCGGCAACGCGATGTCGATGTCGACCGCACTCATGGACAAGTATCTGGATGCGGGCAAACAGATCGCCAGTCATGCCGTGCTATTGCCCAATGGATTTCGATTTTCGACGCATACGACCAGTCGTGACTGGACCGATGAAGCAATTGCTCGCATGCGGTCGTATTATGGGCAGTTTACGGAGACGATCGAGACCCCCAAGGGACGAGGGGGAGGACTACCTTGGGCGAAGTACCTTGCGGCGACCATTTCCGAACGCGATGCGCTCCTAACAGGCGAAAAAAGCATCGGAGCGGTTGCCGAGAGTCAGGGCCTGAATACGAAATATCTCACCATCCTCTGGTCGGCACTTAATAGTACCGAGCCATCGCTGTTATTGGACCGACTGCGCGTGCGCTGGCGAACGGCGGATTTGGCGGGCGTTCCCGGTTTGGTCGAAGAAATTCAAGCCTGGCAGAACGGTCTGTGGGTCTTCAATCCGGTAGGACTGTTGGGGCGAAAGGATAGTCGCTCACAATGGCAAGAACCGATGACACCCTTGCTTGCGCAACACGAATTGCGACTTGCCATTCCAGAACTCAAACCTGGCGAGGACGTCAAGGAGACGGTCCTATCACTTGTCGCAGGAGACTGTGCGGACGGCAATGACCATGATGTCGTGATCTGGCAACAGCCGCGGTTGGTCGCCGACAAGCAGCCGGACATCCTGTTGCGTGACGTGAAGGAATTGCATGGGGTTGATCCGAAGCGATTTGGTC
>SXHS01000048.1 GCA_005773145.1 Planctomycetaceae bacterium
CAACCCACACATGCACGCCTCGATATCGGGCCGCCATGGCTTCCCTCAAGGCTTCATCGCAGCTCAGGTGGACGATGTAGCAGTGCGTGCCCAGCAGTTCGGCGAAGGTCATCAGGTGATGCACCCCCTCGGCCTCGACGAGCGGCGGACGGCTGTCGTGATGGTGGCGCGGCTCGGTCTTGCCGGCGGCGAGAAGCTGCTTCTGCAGCTCGGCGATGATCTCAGCGTTCTCGCAATGGGCCGTTACGATGACCCCCAATTCCTTGGCCAGCCTGAGCGCATGGAACAACTCGCCATCGTCGATCCCCAGCGCCCCTTGGTACGCCAGAAAAATCTTGAAGCTCGACACGCCCGCGGCCACAATCTCGCGCAACTGCCGCTCGACAATTTCATCCCAGCGCGTGACCGCCATGTGATACGTCCAGTCGCACGAAGCTTTGCCTTCCGACTGCAAAGCCCACAGGCGAAAGCCGTCGAGCGGGTTCTCGTGACGACCGGGAATGCACATGTCGAAAATAGTCGTCGTGCCCCCCGCAAGCGCCGCCCGACTGGCCGTCGTGTAGTCGTCCTTGGAGAAGGTGCCCATGAAGGGCAGATAGATGTGCGTGTGCGGATCGACGAATCCGGGAAACACGAGCTTACCAGTGGCATCGATGATTTCGGCGCCGGTGGGCGCGGAGAGATTGCGGCCGATCTGCGTGATCGTTTCGCCTTCGCAGCAGATGTCGGCCATGTAACGATCGGTGGCGGTGACGATATCCGCGTTTTTAATCAAAAGAGCCATTGGGTGGGCCCTGACGAGAAGGGACTTGGAATTGGAGATCAGACAGGCGTCGCTCCGCGCCGTCGCCGCGTTCCATCATTCTGCCGGGCTTCCACCGAACTTGCCAATGGCGAACGCGAAACCCGTTCCCGACCCCCTCATGCATTCCAAAGCGTCCCCCTGAGATCAGCCCAACGGAGAAGGACGCAATGGGTTCGCGGATTTTCCACCCACAACCCAAACGCTCACACAGCCCCAAAACCGCGTCGGATCAACCGAAATGGCTCACGACAAAGTCAAATCCATGAGGGCTGCCAGCCGGTGCGGTAACTCTTGGTGAGCAAGGCCTGGGCTTGCGGTGCACCGGCTAATTCCATTTTTTCGGCGTTCCATGTCAGCCTATTGCCTGGAAGCCGGATCGCAATCGTTCCCAGCAGGACCGCTTCGCTGAGCGGCCCCGAGTATCCGAAGTGGGAGGTCGTCTGATCTTCGCCACGGCAGGCGTCGGCCCACGAGGTGTAATGGTCCCGGCCGGGAACGACGGGGATTTTGAAGTCGGCGAACTTCTCCTCCGGAAACAGCCTGGGCATTTCCACGTGAGGAATCACGAGCGAACCCTGCTCGCCGAGCAACACCGAACCCGCGCCGGGAAGTGCGTATGTGTCCGGCAGGCCCAACGCTTCGCGCGCCGGGCGGTTTCCTGCGCCGTCGTACCACGTGACTTTGATCGTCTTGCCGGCCGTCAACTCAGTGCCAGGGAATTCGTAGAAAACGGTGGACAATTTCGCCCAAACCTCGCGGTTGACCGGCGGCGCGTCGGCCCGAATGCTCAGCGGGGCGGTCAGCTTCAGTGCCATAAAAACGGGATCGAGAATGTGGCAGCCAAAATCCCCCAATTGGCCGTTGGAGTAATCCTGCCAGGCACGCCAGTTGAACGAATGGTAAATCTTTGGCAGATAAGGGCGTTCCGGGGCAACGCCCAACCATGCGTCCCAGTGAAGCGTCTCGGGCACGGGTTCGCTCCCCGCGGGCCGATCATCAACGAGAATCCAGCCCATGGGGCCGCTCTGCCACGAGTGGACTTCGCGAACCTTGCCCAGCACTCCGTCGTGGACGAGTTTGACCGCGGTACGATAGGTCTCGTGCGATTGAATCTGGTTGCCCATTTGAGTGACAACGTTGTAGTTCTTCGCAGCCTGTCGCATCTGCCGTGCCTCAAACACGGTGTGCGTGAGAGGTTTTTGGCATTGCACATGTTTTGAGAGCTGCATCGCGGGGAGGGAGATCGGGGCGTGCATATGGTCGGGGGTGGAGACAATAACCGCGTCGAATTCCTTTTCCGCCTCAAGAAGTTTTCGCCAATCGGTGAAACGCCTGGCCTGCGGATATTGTTCTGCCGCCCGCCCGAGGAAATCCTTCGATTCGTCGATGTCACACAGTGCCACGATTTGAACATGGGGGCTGGCGGCGGTGGCCGTCAGGTCGGACCAACCTTTTCCGCCGGTCCCAATCGACGCCACGCGCAAGCGGTCGTTTGCCCCCAGCACGCGCGACCAGCTTACCGCGGGAAGTGAAAATGCCGAAGCGGCGACGGCAAGCTGTTGGACAAATCGACGACGAGAAGTGCGAACCGGCATGGCATGGCCTCCTAAGGGCGCGGATGATTGGGCCGTGGGACGGACAAAGAACGTTCAACAGGACCGCGCTAATTATGGAATACGGGTGGGGCGTTTCGCAAGGCCTTCAACAAGCGTCGTCCTGGCGTCATGTCCCCACGCTTCTACACACCCGGCTGCGAGGGCGCGGCGCGAGAGGGGGACAGGCACATTTTCCCGGGAACCAGGTTGGACAACCTCCTGACAGAACGACGCACCTCTCGCGATTTCGCCGGGAAAACGAGCCAGTCCCCGGCCTGTGAATGGTTACCACGGCACGATCAGAATCTTGGTGCATCCAACGATACCAGGGGCCGAAGCAATTGAGCCTGCCGGCAGAGCCGGTTTAATCCGCCATGACCTGGTCATGGGTTTCTCGAGGCCCGAGCGCGCGGCAAGCCCAACTCGATTCACAAATCTGCTAATGGATGCGGGCCCTTGCCCCATGGCGATTGAAAGTGCGCTTCGACAAATTCCGCCGTCACCTCGCTCAAGCGGGCCGGATCGAATTTCGGTTGATTGTCTTTATCGATCAGCAATGCCCGAACGCCTTCGCGAAAATTGTTGTAGCGTGTGCAATTTATCGAGAGTATCAACTCCAACTGAAATGCCTCGCGTAGCGACAGGGTTTTGCCGCGGCGGAATTGCTGATCGATCAGATGCATCGTGGTCGGGCATCCGCCGGCTAGTGTCTTAACCGCCCGGCCGAGCCATTGATCCTCTCCTTGCCAGGCCAGGATGTTGGCGACGACTGCATGGATGTCATCGCCGTCGCATAATTGTTGAATGATATCGTAATGCGCGCGCACCGAGCTCGCGGGTAGTTGAGCGATCGATTGTTTTTCAAAATCGCGCAAAACATGACTGACTTGACCGAAGTTGTTATCGGC
>SXHS01000358.1 GCA_005773145.1 Planctomycetaceae bacterium
TATCGATTGCGTATCAGCGCGCACCGGGGGACCGATTAGCGAGCGTTATGCTGCATTTGGCTGGCGAGCGGCGCGCAGTCGCCACATGCGCGGCGTCAACGGACTCTTGGCCGACGGTTCAGCCCGCACCTTTGCCGATGAGATCGACCGACAGATCTGGCGGGCGCTCGCCACACGAGCTGGTGCGGAGACACTCGCATCCGAATAGTCGCGTGAGTTGACTACGCAATCTTTACCCACTTGCCTCGATGACGGATTGCCAATCCGTCCTACTCAGTTGTGGATTTGGTAGTTGATTTCGTAACAGCACCCTAGCGGCCTGCATTGTCGTCCCGCGCCGCGGGGGCGCCCCCATCATCCAGCAGCGCCTCGTACTGCAGGACGGCAGACAGGGCATGCTGTACGTAATCGATGCGTACTTCGCGGGCCCGCCGATCGGCAGCCCGGCCCCGCGCTTCCGCTCCGTCCCCGCCTTGGTTGCCGCGCGCCCCGGATGCCGTCCCGAAGGCGCGTGGCATCGCGCCGATATGGGCCGGCCCCAGATGCTGAGCCCGCATGATGAAATCAATCCCCTCCTCGACCGCAACCCCCAACTCCTGGCGCAGGGCTTCGTCCTGTCTCGGCAACCAAGTGAGACAACTCAACACGCCCTCCAGTCGCGTGGCCGTGGGAGTGGTCCGACCGTCCATGAGCCAACTACCCCGCAGCGCCTCGTGCGGAGGATGTATCATACGCTCCGCCAACATGCTGCGGGCAACCTGCTTGGCATGCGACATGAGTAGCTCGCGTTCGCGTGCCGCATCATGGCCATCACCCAGCATGGGCAAGATTCGGGCGGTGGCGATCAAGGCCCAATGATCCGGGTCCACCTGCTGTTGGCCCGACCGGAGGCGAGCCAAGTAGAGCAGCGACTTTCGCGCGGCCTGCAACCAGCGTGCGTCGGCCCCATCCCGCTCATGCAACACAATTAAACCCAGAGCGGCCTCTCCCGGGTAATACAGCGAGGTCCACCGATCGTCGCGTTGCGGGGGCGTCCCCTGACATTTCGAATAATAACTTCCGTCGTCCTTCTGCATCCACAACACGAACCGACCCATGGCTCGCAGGTGATCGAGCGGGGTTTGACCGGTGGACGCGCATTCCAGCTGACCCAATGCAACGAGCGCCAGGCCCGTTCCACCCAGCTTAGCTACGGGCTGCCTGCCATCCTGCTCGACCTGCGGATCCGACCAGAGGGCTCGCAGATCCGGTTGACCGCTCACAGGTCCGATCTGACTGCGCAGATAACGACCCGCGCGCTCCATTGCATCCAAAACATCAGCACGCGGAAATCGCTGCTGGCAATCGGCCATTGCGACCATACTGCCCGCGTGACGCAGCATGTTGTACTTGGCGGCGACCGGCACGGACGGATCTAGGTGGACACGATAAACAAACCGCCCGTCGTTCCCGCAGGCCGCTACCAAATAGTCCGCCGATCGATTTACAAACGCGCGGCAGCGATCCCTCTTATCATCGATCGGTGTCTCCCGCGAGGCATTCGCCAGCGAAAACTTCTGAGCATGGTCTCGAAATTCCGGCGCGTCCGAACATCCAAAGGGAAGTACGAGCAGCCCCATCAGCATCAAGTGGCCTAGGCTTCTAGCCTGTGTACCAAGAGTGGCATAGGCTTCCAGCCTGTGTAAAAAAAGTGGCCTAGGCTTCCAGCCTGTGTACAAAAAAAGTGGCATAGGCTTCCAGCCTGTGTATAAGAAATGTGGCATAGGCTTCCAGCCTGTGTGCAAAAAAGTGCCATAAGCTTTTAGCCTGGTTACTCCTCCAAGCATCACCCATGGCAGTCGCGATGCCTAGACCACCTGGCGGCCATACACCACTCCGTGTACCGCCACGAGTCGACGCCGGATTGCATGGGTCGTGAAGGGAATGGCAAACAGCAACAGGCTCACGCAGCTCGGCTCGGGCACGGTTCCGGCCATCGGCACGGCATCAACCCCGGGACGCAAGATGCCCTGATTGGTCACATGGCCCACCACGGTACCCACTCCACTGAGCACGCCGCCGCCCAGTACTTGGACACCCGATGTCGCAGTCAGCACCGAGCCGGTAGCGAGACCAAGCTGCATGGCCCCAGCCGTCCCCCGCAGCTCTACACTCGTCACGGTGGAGTTTCCCGTCACTTGCGCGGTCTGTCCCGATGGGACGGCCGTGTTGTGCAATACGGCCTGCCAGTCGGCAGCGGGGACTGCGGCGGGGGTCCAATTAGCCGCATGCAGCCAGTTGGAATTGGCAGCTGGCGAGAGCCAATGGTGGGTGGTGGACAGCGATCGCGAGGCGTGCAGTTGTCCCGTCAGGGTGAATGGCGAGTCGCCCGGGGCGATAATACTCAACGCGCCCTGCACAAAGATGGGCACTGTAATATTTTCCATGTTCCCGACAACAGACCGCGTCAGAACTCCCGGCGAGAGATTGCTGAGGGGATCGTCGTTCGTCAACGGGAACGTGCCATAGTAAGGCGCCGCGATACTCTGAAAGAAATCGACAGTCCCCGCCGTAAAGTCGAATATCAAACTCGACACAGGGCCACCGAATTGAGCCGAACCGCCCACGGCGTCAATAACGGCATCACGCATGGCGAACTGGATCGTGTGTATTAGGAAGGCATTTCCTTGGCCGGCAAAATTATCCTCGATGGCCCCCGACCCCGTTTGGCTGGCACTAGGGAGGAAGGGGCTCGATGGATGTGGTACGAAATCCAACGCACTCCCCCCTGAGAAAGTAAGTGTTGTACCGTTTAGGTCGGCGGCCAGTGTGCCGCCGATGCTGTCGACAAGACTTCCCGGAGCCTGAGCCAACATCGGGACAACCACAACTCCTAAGTCGACTTGGACCGTCAAGCTCAAGGCGCTTGTGGCAGCGTCCACCTGGTAGACGACGGGTGCCGCGCGCACGACAGGAGGGGCCACCCAGGCGATCACAGCCATCCCCAATACCAAACGCGATAAGGTCCAACTATTGCAGGGGCCGCCCTGACCGCGCGAAGAAGAAATGGAAGAAGAACAAGGGACCACGTGGCCGGCTACGAATCGCGTCATGAGGGTCCTGGGGATCAAAGGAACTCTATAGAGCCAAGAAAGCCGCATTTATCCCTTATAATCCGGCGTATCTTGCTAAGCAAGAAAATGAGGTAGATCACCCGGCCGTCGGCTTGCCTGAAATACGGCCGGCAAAAAGTTGACCAAAGCCGCTTCAGGCGTTACATTTACTAAGAATGTCACCCAGGTTGGGGGTGGATCGACATGGGGCGTAGCTACTTCAAGCGATATCGGATGGAGTTGGACCTGGCCGTGGTGCGACAGGCCGCTCCGCTTCTGCCCCGTGGCTATTCCCTTGTGCCGTGGTCCCGGTCTCTTCTGGAGGCCCACGCCGAAGCCAAGTACCGCAGTTTCTGCGATGAATTGGATGCCCACGTCTTTCCTTGTTTCTTGCACTACGACGGCTGCCTGCAGCTGATGGCAGAGATTTCCCTGCGTGGTGGCTTTATCCCCGAGGCAACCTGGCTGGCCATCCACCAGCCCGCACCCATGCGACCATCGGCCGTTTGTGGAACGATTCAGGGGATCCGGGACCATACCGGGGTAGGGGGGCTGCAGAATATCGGGGTCGTCCCCGAGCACCGGGGGCGTGGGTTGGGTTCCTGCCTGATCCAGCAGGCATTGGTAGGATTCCGCAGTGCTGGAGTGGATCGGGTGTCCCTCGAGGTCACGGCCGAAAACTACCGTGCGGTGAATCTCTACCGTCGACTGGGATTTCGTACCGTCCGCACCCTCTACAAGACGGTCGAACCCGCCTACAATTATTGACGGCGGCGCAGCCGATGACCTGGAACCGGGGCACTGGAACCGGGGCACATTGCAAGCGGCCAGCGGACCGTCCGCTGCGAAGACCACGACCCAAGCCCACCCGTACTAAGGCCGAAGGGTGCGAAAGGATCTGCGGTTTGGCACAAAAAATCTACACGCACACGCTACCAAACGGGCTGGTCCTGGTCGCGGAAGCGATGGACTGGCTGGAATCGGCGGCGTTCACGTTGCTGTTGCCGGCCGGCTGCTCGCATGACCCTTCCCAACGCCGCGGCTTGTCCAACCTGACTTGTGATCTACTGCAGCGCGGATGCGGATCTCGGAACAGTCGCGAATTCCTCGAGGCCTTGGAGCGACTGGGGGCCGACCACAGCGCATCGGTTTCGGGGGCCCATATGAGCTTTGGGGCCGCAGTACTGTCCGAGAACCTGCCTGCAACGTTGGCCCTGTATGCCGACATGACCCTCCGCCCGCACCTTCCCTCCGATCAATTGGACGAGGCTCGCTTGGTCTGTTTGCAGGAACTGCGGGCCCTGGAAGATGACTTGGCGCACAAAGTGATGCAGTTGCTGCGGCAACAACACTACCCCGATCCGTGGGGGCGGTCCGCACAGGGAGTCGAGACCGAAGTAGAACAGATCACGCACGGGGACGTCACGCAATTTTTCCAGCGACAGCTCGTGCCACGAGGCGCTATTTTGAGCGTCGCGGGCAAGATCGCCTGGCCGCAATTGAAGGAGCAGGTCGAACAGCTCTTCGCGGCTTGGTCCGACCGACCGGTCGCCCAAACAAGCGAAGTCGCGTCTCTAGGTAAATATCGGCACATCGAACATGACTCAAGCCAAACGCACCTGGGAATTGCCTTTCCCAGTGTGCCGTATGGGGACCCGGACTACTACCAGGCTCGGGGTGCCGTCGGCATTTTGAGTGATGGCATGAGTTCCCGCTTGTTCACGCGCGTCCGCGAGGAGCGCGGCCTGTGCTACTCCGTGTATGCCAGCTGCCACTCCCTGAAGGGACGCGGCAGCGTGCTCTGTTACGCGGGGACGAGCACGGAACGGGCACAGGAAACCTTGGACGTGACCCTGGCAGAACTCGTGCGACTGCGGGACGGCGTGGAGTCCGCGGAACTCGATCGGCTCAAGGCCCGCATCAAGAGCGGCTTGATCATGCAGCAGGAATCGAGCGCCTCGCGCAGCCACTCGATGGCGAGTGACTGGTATTTTCTCGGCCGGGTACAGACCCTGGATGCCCTCTCGCGAATCATCCAGGACTTATCCTGCGACAGCATCAATCAGTATCTGCGACAACACGCTCCCAGCCAATTCACGATCGTAACGGTGGGGGCCCAGAAATTGGAGGTGCCGGTTGGAATTTCGTAAGCATGTGCTCGCCAATGGCCTGGAAATCGTCGCAGAATGCAACGCGCAGGCCTATTCGACCGCACTGGCCTTTTTCGTGAAGACGGGGGCCCGCGATGAAACGGCCGATGTGTCCGGCGTGAGCCACTTTCTGGAGCATATGGTCTTCAAGGGGACCGCCACACGATCGGCCGCTGATGTCAATCGCGAGTTGGATGAGATCGGCTCCCACTCGAATGCGTACACCAGCGAAGAGGAAACGGTCTACTACGCCACGGTGCTCCCCGAGTACCAAACCCACGCGTTGGAATTGCTGGCCGACATCCTGCGCCCCGCCCTGCGTGGATCCGACTTCGACATGGAAAAACAGGTCATCCTGGAAGAGATCTTCAAGTACGAGGACCAACCTCCGTTTGGCGCGCACGAGAAATGCATGGCGGCCTACTTTGGCTCACATTCCCTTGGCAATAGCATCCTGGGTACGGTGGAGAGTGTTACGGCACTCACGCCGGACGCCATGCTGAAGTATTTCCAACGGCGCTACAGCGCGGCCAACATCGTCTTGGTGGCTGCGGGAAATGTGGATTTCGACGATCTGATCCGCACGGCGGACCGTCTGTGTGGTCATTGGCCCAAACAAGATGCCCATCGCACGCCGGGCCGGGCCACGCCGCAGAGTCGCTTTCAGGTCATCACGAAGGAGGCGGCCACGCAACAGTACGCGGTGCAAATCTCATCCGGACCTGCGGCCGACCATCCCGATCGTTACGCCCATCGCTTGCTGGCGACGATCGTGGGAGATGATACGGGGAGCCGGCTCTTCTGGGCCTTGGTCGATCCGGGCTTGGCCGAATTCGCCGCCATGAGCAGCTACGAATTTGATGGCTGTGGGATCATGATGACCTACCTCTGCTGCGCGCCGGATATGATTGCGGAAAACCTGCAATGCGTGCGCGACCTGCAACGCGAGGCCGAACGCCAGGGACTGCGCGACGAGGAACTCGAGCTGGCCAAGAGCAAGGTCTGTGCCCACGTGGTATTGCGCAGCGAACGACCGTCGAATCGACTATTCGCCGTCGGCAATAATTGGATTCACCGGCAAACCTACCAAACCGTGAAGGAAACCGTCGACGCCTATCAGGCCGTCACCATGGACGACGTGCGCCGCACCTTGGAACAATATCCGTTGACCGCCGGCACGACGGTCAGCATCGGCCCGTTGCGCGAGGTGGCGTGCCCGGTGTAAAAAGAAAAAAGGGGGCCGTTCCTCGAGTAAATCGAGCCTTTGACCCTTTGTGGTATAATAAAATTATCAACACGCAATCTGTGTCGATCAGCCACATTGAACTGCGCACTAATCGTGACGGTCATCTCAGGGCCTACATCGTGGGTACCCGCGTACGAGTCCAGGACATTGTGTCGGATTACGAGCGACATGGACTTTCGCCTGAGCAGATTGCTCGTGAACACCCTCACCTCTCGCTCGCTCAGATCCATGCGGCACTCGCGTTCTACTTCGACCACCGCGAGGCGATTCTCAACGACATGAAGGCCGACGATGACCTGGTGAGGATCTTCGAAACGCAGCAACGTAGACAGACCATCGGTGGCACGGATGCAGAAGCTGATCCGCTTTCATCTTGACGAAAGCATGCCCAACGCGGTTGCAGAGGCGCTTCGACGCCGTGGCCTCGATGTGACCACGAGCTCGGAAGCACAGCTTCTGGCGGCGAGAGACGACGAACAACTCGCATTTGCCACGCAGGAGGCACGAGTGCTCGTCACACGCGACCAGGATTTTCTTCGGCTGAATGCCAGTGGCATCAAGCACACTGGCATCGTCTATTGGACAGAGCGACAGCGCACTACTGGACAACTGGTGGGAGCCTTGGCGACGATGGGGCTGGAATTCACCGCCGAAGACCTCCATGGCCAAGTCCGGTTTCTCTAGACGGAAAGAGATAGATCCCACGCAGAGCCGCAGGGACGCGGTGCTGAGACGCTGAGGGGGAAAGACGCTGAGACGCGGTGGGGAGACACTGAGGGTGGGAAGACGCTCATGGGCGGTACTTTGCGGGGGCAAGTCCATAGTCCTTGGATTCCTTGAGGTCCCCGCCGTCATCGGCGCCATCCGTACCCACGGAATAGATCGTCCAGCCATCCTCCATATGCTTGAGCTTCAATGGCTCTTCACAAAAGGGATCCAGCGTCGCGTCCGGCGGCAGGTTCAAGTCCTGCAGGCCCGACGCCTCATGACCGTGCTCGTCCGCATACTGTCGCAGTGCGTTATAGATCCGCATCGATCGCGACAGCGCTGTAGCTCTCTGATCCGCCATCACCCATGCCTTGAGGGCCGGTTCCAACAGGTCCGCCAGCACACCGAAGGACGTGGGAGCTGCAAGCGTTTCGCCAGGTTGCAGTTGGCGCACCAATTCCCGCGGTGACTCTTGCGAAATGTCGATGACGGAATTCGCGAACTGTACAGAGTCCAGTCCCAAGGATCTGATGTGCCACGCAGCAAACTTGGCCAATGGGATCCCATTGACCGAATCGTCCACCGCACTAAGCATAAACGCTCGCTCCCCGCGCATCCGTTGAGACATCCGGGCAGGGTTTTCAAATTCCGCTAGAGTCGCGTCCAGTTTTCGGTAGACTTCTGGTGCGACGGAACCCAAAGCCAGAGTGTCGTACAGGTCAGTGATCGCTATGAAACATACTCCGTACGATACGAGTCCTGCAACCATAGTGGGTTCGTGATCATACAAACGGGCTAGCGTCAGAAGCTCAATGCCGCGATTTGCGGCGTCGTCTCGCTTGCCGTCGTGGGCAAGAGAGCGCATCCGCCATAACACATAGCGGGCTACTGTGCGGAATTCCTGCACATGATCCAGATGGTGTTCCAAAAACTCTTGGTGCCTCAGAGAAAAATCAGCTCGCGAGGCATACTGTTTGCACGCGGCTGCATTGGCAATTTTGACATCCAGGTCCGCGTACTGATCGAGAATCTTACGGATGGCGGCTATCTGCTCGGCAGTGACTGGCTGCCCCTGATCCCTATTTTTCTCGTACGCCGTTCCCAACTCTGAGTCGTAAAACCTCGCGTGGTCTCTACCAAATTCCCGCAGACGGCCGGCCATTTTCTCCAGGTGAGCCGCCGCATTCTGGTCATCCGGAATCGGCGCGGGCTTCAGGTCGGCGATGGATGCTGGATCTCCCGCGGCGCGAATCTCCGCTTGCATCGCTTGGAATCGTGCCTCGACGCGCCAGGCCATGATGCCGTTCGCCATGAGCAACAGGCCGATCAAAATGCCTACGCCCAGCGCAATCCGTTTTACCCGTCGTCGGGTCGGAAAAATTCGTATCATGGATAGGTCTCAACTCTTTCTCTACTATTACTCTGCGAATCAGCGTCTCTGCGTGCCAATGGCCATATTCCCGACGACACCGCCTCGTCGTATGCCGCCCAGGGATTCGGCCCCAGGGCTAATTGACTACTCAGCATCAAATGTTCGGCACTCGGAGTGCTCGACCCGGGATCGACCAGATTGGCGATTCCCATGGCGGTAGCCTCCAACCGCCGTTGCCATGGACCGGCGGCAACGGACGAAGAGCTTCCCCAGCCGAAAACGTGGGGGGGCACCAGCCCCACGGTAGCGTTGATCGTGATACCGGCGAGCACGACGGCGATGGCCGTGCGCGCCAAGCGCCGATCCCAGCGTGCAGCACGCAATTCGCGTTGTGCGTCGTCGAGCACTGCCGCGCGGAGGGCGTCCGCTGCGTTCGGCCGAGTCAATGCGCACAATTTCTGCTCGATCTCGTGAAAGGATTCCGGTTGCATCTACCGGCTCTCCATGAATGAGACCTGAGCGTCGGGGCGCCCTACTCCGTGACGTGATTCATTCGACAAAATTTATTCTTGTGACACCTGCTTATGAAGCCATCCGCGCAGCGAGTCGAGCGCTCGGCGATAGCGTGTCGCGACTGAACTTGCTGGCCTTTGTAAAATGTCCGCGATTTCCTCGAAGGTCAGACCCGTGTACAACTTCAGCTCGATAATCTCGCGATCCTCGAGTGTCAATCGCGCCAGGGCACCGTTAATCATCTCTTCGGTGTCGTGGTCTGGACTCGATCGATGCTCGCCGTTGACGGCATTGGGGTCCGCGATGGACTGCGTGCGAGTTCGCCGTCTTGCGGTCTGGGCCCGCAACGTCTCATTTCGCAGCATCTGAAACAGGTAGGCCACCGGGTTCTGAACGCTTCGAAATCGCCTTCGATTTTTCACTGCACGTAAAAAAGCGGCCTGTACCACATCGGCTCCTTCATCCCGAGACCCCATCCGCAGGGCAGCGTAGGCAACCAATTGATCCGCGCACCGATCATAAAGCTCGGTAAATGCCGCGTGATCGCCCTGCGCCAGCCGTTGTCCGAGGGACGGCATGCCACCTCCACGTTCCGGATGCTGATCTTAAAGTTCCAACGGGAAAGAAGACCCTGGCCAGCGTGCCATTTATTCAACAATCCGGCAAAAACATAAAAACTCTCCGCGACACTGCGCCTCCGCGTGCCCATGTCCCGATGGTCCAACTGGCTTTTTGA